>JBHNNM010000157.1:0-6042 GCA_048563625.1 Gammaproteobacteria bacterium
CCTATCTGGGTAGTGAGCAGGACCTAAATCCATAAAAATAGTACCAATTTCAGGCAAAATAACGATCTGCCAGGTGCTTTAAGGTATAATTACGGCCTTTTAGATACCCTTAAACCTAAATAAATCAGATAATATAATGTCAGAGAGTAGCTCAAATACCAGTAATGCCTCCAGTACCCTTGATGTGTCCACATTTCAGGGACTGATCCTCGCCCTGCAAACCTATTGGGCCGAAAAAGGCTGTGTGCTGCAACAACCCTATGATATGGAAATGGGTGCCGGTACTTTTCACCCGGCCACATTTTTACGCGCCATTGGCCCGGAGCCCTGGAGCGCGACCTATGTTCAGCCCTGCCGTCGTCCCACCGATGGCCGATACGGTGAAAACCCCAATCGTCTGCAGCATTATTATCAGTTCCAGGTCGTTATTAAACCTTCCCCCCTGGATATTCAGGAGCTGTATCTGGGTTCTCTGAAAATGCTTGGCATTGATCCACTGGTACACGATATCCGTTTTGTAGAAGACAACTGGGAATCACCTACCCTGGGTGCATGGGGTCTGGGCTGGGAAGTCTGGCTTAATGGTATGGAAGTCACCCAATTTACCTATTTCCAGCAGGTCGGCGGCCTAGACTGCAAACCGGTAACGGGTGAAATCACCTATGGCCTGGAACGGATTGCCATGTACCTGCAGGGTGTAGAAAGTATTTATGATCTGGTCTGGACTGACGGCCCGCTGGGTAAAGTCACTTATGGTGATGTATTTCACCAGAATGAAGTGGAAATGTCCGCCTATAATTTTGAACAGGCACCGGTAAACAATCTGTTTCAGCAGTTTGATCACCTGGAAACAGAAAGTAAGCGTCTGATAGAAGTCGGCCTGCCGTTACCAGCTTATGAAATGATGATTAAGGCCTCCCATGCCTTTAACCTGCTGGATGCCCGCCATGCTATTTCAGTCACTGAACGTGCCCGTTTTATCGGCCGGGTCCGCGGGCTGGCCAGAGCCGTTGCCCAGGCCTACTATGATCGGCGTGAGGCACTGGGTTTTCCAATGGTGCAGGATACTTAACAGATTACTTTTTCTTCCTTTAGGAGAAAGCCCTCTCCCAAAGGGAGAGGGAATATGTATAAGAACATACAGAATATAAATTGGATTTAAAACATGTCAGACAGTAAAGACTTATTACTTGAACTTGGTACGGAAGAGCTGCCTCCTAAAGCTCTAAAGGGACTGGCACAGTCCTTTTGCAACGGGGTTGCCGAGGGACTGGATAAAGCCGGGCTCAAATACGACGAAATTAAAACCTATGCCACACCAAGACGTCTGGCGGTACTGGTAAAAAAACTGGCTACTACCCAGCCGGATAAAGCCATTGAACGTCGTGGTCCTGCGCTGCAGGCCGCTTTTGATGATGAAGGCTGTCCAACTAAAGCGGCTATGGGTTTTGCCAGCTCCTGCGGTGTAACCGTTGAGGAGTTATCCAGGCTGGAAACCGACAAGGGTGCCTGGCTGGCCTATACCATTGAAGAAAAAGGCAAGGCAGCAGAAGAGCTGATCCCGGCCATTTTTCAGACCGCACTGGATAAGTTACCCATCCCCAAACGCATGCACTGGGGTGATCTGGATGCCATGTTTGTCCGGCCTGTTCACTGGGCCGTTATTTTATTTGGTGAACAGGTGATTCAGGCTGATATATTAAGCGTGACATCTTCCAATAAAACCCGCGGCCATCGTTTCCATCATCCTCAGGTCATTACCCTGGACAGCGCTGCTGATTATGAAACCGTTCTGGAACAGCAGGGCAGGGTGATTGCGGATTTTGATAAACGCCAGCAAATCATCCATCAGCAGATTATGGATATTGCCGTACTGGCTGAGGGTACTACCGTGGTTGATCCTGAACTGCTGGATGAAGTCACCAGTATGATTGAATGGCCAAAGGCTATTATTGGGGACTTTGAACCGCATTTTCTGGATGTACCGCCGGAAGCTTTAATTTCGGCCATGAAAAAACATCAGAAATACTTTCACCTGGTGGATAAAGACAATAAGCTGATCCCTAATTTTATTACCATCAGCAATATTGAAAGCAGTGATCCTAAACAGATCAAGGAAGGTAATGAGCGGGTAATCCGGCCGCGTCTGTCTGATGCCAGTTTTTTCTGGAATCAGGATAAAAAACAGCCTCTGGAAACTCAGCTGGAACGTTTAAAAACTGTCGTCTTTCAAAATAAGCTCGGGACAGTTTATGATAAAACCCTGCGGGTCAGAGAACTGGCCGGTACTATTGCCAAACGGTTAAACACCAGCAGCAGCCATGCCAGACGGGCAGCCCAACTGGCCAAATGTGACCTGATGACTGAAATGGTCAATGAGTTCCCGGATTTACAGGGCATTATGGGACGCTATTATGCACTTAATGACGGTGAAGACAGGGCGGTAGCCATTGCCCTGGATGAGCAGTATATGCCCCGTTTTGCCGGTGATCAGACTCCGGCCTCGGCTACTGGTCAGGTACTGTCCATTGCTGAGCGCATTGATACTTTAATGGGTATTTTTGCCCTGGGTCAGATCCCCAGCGGGGATAAAGATCCTTTTGCCCTGCGACGTGCCGCCCTGGGCTTACTGCGTACTGTTATTGAAAATAAACTGGTTCTGGATATTCCACAGCTTCTGGCAGAATCGGCCGGATTATTTCCTGCAGAAATTAAAGCAGAAGATGCCGTTGAACCGGTTTATCAGTTTATGCTGGATCGCCTTAAGGGATATTTTGCCGATCAGGGCATAAGCAGCACGGATGTCTTTGATGCAGTAGTCGCTATCAGACCGGCACAGCCCTATGACTTTGCCCAGCGTATTGAAGCCGTCAACCAGTTTAAAAAGCTGGATGCGGCCGAGTCCCTGGCGGCGGCCAATAAGCGTATTACCAATATTCTAAAGAAAATTAAAACTGACCTGCCTGCTCAGATCAACGATGAACTGTTAAAGGAAAAAGCTGAAAAAAATCTTGCACAGCAGTTAACAGAGGTCATTGATAAAATCAGCCCGCTGCTGGCACAGGCGGCCTATACCGAAGCCTTAACCGAACTGTCCACTTTACGGGAGGTAGTAGACACCTTCTTTGATGATGTTATGGTTATGGTGGATGATGAAGCCCTGAAAAATAATCGTATTGCCCTGTTAAATCAGCTGCACAGCCAGTTTATGCAGGTCGCTGATCTGTCCCTGTTACAGGTTTAAATCTGACTCTAATCCGCTTATGACTCAGCTTATTATTCTGGATCGGGACGGGGTGATTAATCAGGATTCGGATCAGTTTATTAAGTCCGAAGCTGAATTTATCCCCCTGCCCGACAGCCTGCAGGCCATTGCCCGACTGTATAAAGCCGGTTATAAAGTCATTGTGGCGACCAATCAGTCCGGTATCTATCGCAGGCTGTTCAGCCTGGATACCCTGCATGCCATGCATAATAAACTGCAGCGCTTATTAGAACCTCTAGGCGGAAAAATTGAAGCCTTTTATTTCTGTCCACACGGGCCAGATGATGGCTGCAACTGTCGAAAACCCCTGCCCGGTATGATCCAGAAGATTGCACAGGACTACCAGATTTCAGCGGATGAGCTGTCAGAAGTTTATGTGGTTGGCGATTCTCTAAGGGATCTGGATGCCGGTATGACAGCCGGTACAAAAACCGCCCTGGTCAAAACCGGAAAGGGCATGCGCAGTCTGAAAAAAATAGCCGATGAACATTTAACTCAATACCAGTCTGTTCCGCTTTATAATGATCTGTCTGACTTTACTGAGCATTTTCTGAAAAATAAATCCTGAGTATCTTGATAAAGGTTCTCCTATGGCATATATACGTTCCATTATATTTCTGATCTTTATGTGGATCTCCATCCCCATTGCCACCCTGATTTTCCTGCTGGCCTATCCGGTACCCTATAAATACCGTTCCAAACTGATTGCCCTTTGGTCAAAATTTACCCTGTTTATGCTGGGAGTGATCTGCAATTTAAAATATGAAATCACTGGACAGGAAAATATTCCGGAAAAACCCTGTATTATTTTCTGCAAACACCAGTCCACCTGGGAAACCATGGCCCTGCAGCTCCTGTTTATTCCTGAAGTGTGGATCCTGAAACGGGAATTATTATGGGTACCGTTTTTCGGCTGGACTCTGGCCTCCATGAAATCCATTGCTATTGACAGAAAAAGCGGTAAAAAAGCTCTAAAAAAAATTGTCGATGAGGGGACTAAACGCCTGCAGGAAGGTCACTGGGTCATTATTTTCCCGGAAGGCACCCGTACCCGCCCTGGGCAGAAGGAAAGTTATAAAATTGGTGGCGCCATGCTGGCCAGTGCCTCCGGTTTTGATGTGCTGCCGATTGCCCATAATGCCGGGGAATTCTGGCCCAAGGGAGAGTTATTAAAAAAACCGGGGACTATAAAAATGGTTATTGGCCCGATTATTAAAACCCAGGGACTTAAAACCAAGGAAATTAATAAGCAGGCTGAACAGTGGATTGAAACTAAAGTCCATGAACTTTATGAACATAATTATAGTTAGTGTTTTATTGGCTTTGTCCAATCTTCAAGCTTTAAAAAATGCTGGACATTATAGAATGCTTTGTCGTTAGTGATCAAAACAGTTTCAGCCGCAACAGAGTGCGCTGCTATTAACATATCCATAGCACCCAGTGACTTGCCTTCATTTTCACAGGCCGTTCTCAGATTGGCGTAAGCTTCTGCTGCATCAGAGTCCCACGGTAAAATATCAACTCTAAGAAGAAATTCCTTAACTACGACAGACAATCGCTTCGCTTCCGGTTTTTTGGCAACGCCACGTAATAACTCTGCTTCCGTGATAGCTGAAATGCAGACATTAGCCATAGGTACTTTGAGCAAATGCTCTCTGATTGCTACCGGTTCACCCTTAATGATATAGCTGGCCGTATTAGTATCAAGCATATAACTCCTATCATCCATTAGAATAAGTCCCTGTCCTCAATAACTTCATTATCCCTCTCGGACATAAAATCCTCAGGAACGTCAACAGAGTCAATCATTTTAAAAAAATCTTCCCAGTTACCTGGCTTTTTTGAAATGATTACATTGCCGGTTTCTGGATCTTTACGAATGTAAACCTCATCACAATCGAATCGATAGTTAACCGGCAAACGTACTGCCTGGCTTCGACCATTCATAAATAACTTTGCCGTATGTTTCATTCAACCTCCTGTTTTACTTCAACACTATAATATACCAAAGTATATACCTTTCTTTTGTAATATATCAAGGACTATTAACAAGTATTTTATTATTGGACAGCCATAATTTATCTATATCATTTGATTATCGTACAAATATATTACATACTTTATAAAACTAACTGGTAAAGCAGGTTAAAAGGAGTTAATCAAATGCCAACCCCAAGAAAACAGCAAATCAGCCTTTCTGACTCCCCCTTTTATCATTGCATCTCCCGCTGTGTCAGACGTACTTTCCTCTGTGGCACCGACAAAGCTACCCAGAAGGATTACAGCCATCGTAAACAATGGATTATCGAACGACTGGCTCTGTTATCAAATACCTTTGCTATTGAAGTCTGTGCTTATGCGGTTTTGTCCAATCATTGCCACACCGTACTAAAAATTAATGCCCCCCTTGCCCAAAGCTGGTCTGATGAAGAAATGATGCAACGCTGGGAACAGCTCTTTTCAATCCCTGTGCTGGTGGAGCGCTATCTTAATGGCCTATGCCTGTCTGATACCGAGCAAAACAAAGCTCGGGAAACCATTAGCCTGTTCAGAGAACGATTAATGGATATCAGTTGGTTTATGCGCTGTCTCAATGAGTATATCGCCCGTAAAGCCAATGCCGAAGACCAGTGTACCGGCCGGTTCTGGGAAGGTCTATTAGGCGACAATTATCTTGTCCGGTCTGACGACAATTATCTTGTCCGGTTGAGTGATGAATTAAGATAAGTACTTTTTCTTGTGGAGAAAGCACTTGTCAGGACAACAGATCACTCAAA
>JBHNNM010000158.1:0-6037 GCA_048563625.1 Gammaproteobacteria bacterium
ACGATGAAAAGTCTGATGGAAGATGTTAGGAAATTTATGAATAATGTGTCCCCCTTTCCTGGTTCTGAAATTCAACAGAAAAGGTTATAGGGGTGGACACCTTTTAGGATCAGCTATTTAGGTAAAAACCAGTATATTCGCTACATATCTTTGCTATTCTTTTAGAACTTATCTAAACTTTGAGCCAGTTCCTTGATTTGTGCAACAGGTTTTCGGGTTTATGCGTTCTGTTATTTTTATATATTTTGCTCTAATTTTTCTATTTAATAATGCCTGTGCTCAAACTATAACTCAGACAGAGGCATCTGCTGATAATCTGTCTACTGATAACGTCAAACCTATCCGGGTTATTTTCAGTTCCTATACTCCTCCTTATGTTTTTGAAAACGGTAACGGTATTGTTATTGATATTGTTACTGAAGCCCTCAAGCCGGCGGGTTATAACGTCGTACCTGTTTTTTTGCTTCTGGGACGGGGATTTAAAATGTTTGCTGACAGAAAAATTGAGGCAACCTCCGTTATTAAAAAGAATTCTGGGTTGAAAAATGCTTATTATTCTGACTATTTTATGCAGTATCACAATTATGCTATTACGCTTAAATCCGGTCCCTGAGTTGATTCTATCAATGACCTGGCTAATCTGGATGTTATCGCGTTTCAAAATGCTCACCTTTATCTGGGCAAGGCCTATGGTCAGCTGGTCTCATCAAATCCTAATTACAAAGAACTGCCAAACCAGGAAATACAGGTATTAATGCTTTTAAGCGGCCGCACTGATGTGGCGATAATGAATAAATCCATATTCCGGTTTTATAAAAATAAGTTGATCAGTGAAGGAAAAGTTTCCGCCAAGGTAGCAGTGGTACTCGATAATCTGTTTGAACCAACCCGGTATCGTACGGCTTTTATTGATCATCATATCAGAGATGCTTTTAATCAGGGACTGAAAATACTTCGTGAAAGTGGTCGGTATGATGAGATATATGAAAATTATATCGACAAATATTTTGAAATACCCCGTAAAAAAACAGGCATTATAAATTTAATAAAAAGCATTCTATTTCCAGAAAACTGCTTAAAGTTGTCTTTACCATCTACTTTGGCCTGACGATTCTAATCACAGGTATCCATGTTATGGTGGAGTACGAATATACTAAAAATATTATTAACGATGAACTTAAGCGTCTGGAAAAAACATTTAAACCAGCTATTACTACGGCAATGTGGGAGTTAAATTCAGAACAGCTTGAGGCGCTGACTGACGGAATTTATAATCTGGCCATTGTTACTGGCGTTGAAATTACTGATAACGAAGGGTTTATTAAGGAAAAACAAGGTCGTGCTGTTGGTATTGATGAGGTTGTTAATTCTGATCTGTTTTATTATCAAATGAAAATATACAGGGAATTTGATAATAAACTGATTTACCTAGGTAATGTGCGCTTTTTTTCTGACTCATCGGTGGTCATAAACCGGGTTAAAATGGGCTTTATGTTGATTCTGCTTAATGCAGTGATAAAAAGCAGTATTCTGATAATTCTGTTTCTATGGGCCTTCCAGAAATATCTGTTTAATCCCATATCCAGACTGACTCAGCAGATTGAAAAAATCGACCTGCAAAATATTGGAGATATTCGTATTGACCTGATTATTAATGAAGAAAATGAATTGAAACGTCTGGAGAAGAGTTTCAACCAGATGCTGACTCAACTGAAGATTGACAGGGATTACTTTAATGATCTTCAAATGCAGCATCAGGACAGACTGGAGCGTCAGGTTATCAAGCGAACTCGTGAACTGGAAGATGCCATTGAAGAGCTCAATAAAATTGCTTTTAAAGATCCATTAACCCATCTAAAAAAACCGCCGTAGCTTTTTTGAAGAGGGTAAAAACTATATGTCCATTGCCCGGCGTGTTAAGCAGCCTATGTCTCTTTTAATGGTGGATCTGGATTATTTTAAATCCATTAATGATACCTATGGGCATATCATTGGCGACAAGGTGTTAATAGATTTTGCTGAAAAAATTTCAGACCTGTTACGCGAAAGTGATTTATTTGCCCGTATCGGCGGTGAAGAATTTACTATTATTTTAAATAATACCGATTGTCATGGTGCAAAGGTGGTTGCAGAAAAAATGTGCCGCCTGATTGAAAACTCAGTCTTTAAAGAAGAAGATGTTGAGTTTTCTTATAATATCAGTATCGGCGTTACTGATCTGGATGAGGATGATAAGCAGATAGATGATCTGATCCGCCGTGCGGATATTGCACTTTATCGAGCCAAGGAAGCAGGCAGGAACCAGGTTCAGCTTTATTGTGACTGAGTGTTCTTTCCTCCCCGTTAACGCACTGCTTCCTTATATCCTGTTAATAATTTGATTAAATGCATCAGCGGGTCGCATGGCCTGTTCAACTTTGTGCATATCCGGATGATAATAGCCATCCAGTTCAACCTTATTACCCTGAACAGAATTTAACGCCTCAATAATAGCCTGTTCTTGTTCAGCCAGTTGCTGATAAACCGGTTTAAACTGCTCAGCCAGTTCATGATCTTCTGTCTGATTAGCCAGAGCTTCGGCCCAGTATAATGCCAGGTAAAGATGGCTGCCGCGATTGTCCAGTTCACCCACTTTACGGGAAGGCGATTTATTATTTTCAAGGAATTTTGCCGTGGCCTGATCCAGAGTAGTGGCTAAAATCTGAGCTTTGGCATTATCAAACCGGTCAGCCAGGTGTTCAAGAGAGACGGCCAGTGCCAGAAATTCGCCCAGCGAATCCCAGCGTAAATGATTTTCCTGCAAAAACTGCTGTACATGTTTGGGTGCAGAACCGCCGGCACCGGTTTCAAACAGGCCGCCACCGTTCATTAAGGGAACAATAGACAGCATTTTGGCGCTGGTGCCCAGTTCCAGAATAGGGAATAAATCGGTCAGATAATCACGCAGCACATTACCGGTAACAGAAATAGTATCCTTGCCTTCCTTAATACAGCTCAGGGAAAAATGCGTGGCTTCCCTGGGTGACATAATACGAATTTCCAGGCCACTGGTATCATGCTCCGGCAGATATTGTTCAACTTTTTTAATTAGCTCACGATCATGGGCACGTTGATTGTCCAGCCAGAAAATAGTCGGTAAACTGGTAGCTCGGGCACGGTTAACGGCCAGTTTCACCCAGTCCTGTACCGGTACGTCTTTAGTCTGACACATGCGCCAGAGATCGCCGGCATCCACCAGATGTTCCAGCAGGGTATTGCCGTCTTTATCCTTAACCCGTACCACCCCGTTTTCAGGGATCACAAAGGTCTTGTCGTGAGAGCCGTATTCTTCAGCCTTCTGAGCCATCAGCCCGACATTCTGTACACTGCCCATGGTGCGTGGATCAAAAGCGCCGTGTTCCTTGCAAAATTCAATGGTTTCCTGATAAATACCAGCATAGGAGCGATCCGGAATCAGGGCTTTGGTATCATGCAGCTGGCCGTCCACGCCCCACATTTTACCGGATGAGCGTATAGCAGCAGGCATGGAAGCATCAATAATTACATCACTGGGGACATGCAGATTGGTTATACCTTTATCACTATCCACCATGGCCAGCTCAGGGCGACTGTTATAGCAGGCTTTTATATCGGCTTTAATTTCATCCTGCTGCTGTTCAGGCAGAGACTGGATCTTGGTATATAAGTCGCCCAGACCATTATTAGGGTCAATACCCAGTTGTACAAAAAGATCCTGGTATTTATCAAATACCTCAGCAAAATAAACTGAAACGGCATGTCCGAAAATAACCGGATCAGAGACTTTCATCATGGTGGCTTTTAAATGCAGTGACAGCAAAACACCTTGGTTTCTGGCATCTTCTATTTCCCGGACATAATAATTACGCAGGGCATTTTTGCTCATAACAGAAGCATCAATAATTTCCCCGGCTAATAAGGGCGCACTGTCCTTAAGAACAATATGTTTACCACTTTGAGTATCAAGTTCAATAATATATTCAGTGTCTTTATCCAGGGTAACCGACTGTTCGCTGCCGTAAAAATCTCCGTCAGACATACTGGCAACATGGGTTTTTGAGTCTTTTGACCATTCACCCATAGAATGGGGATTATTACGGGCGTATTGTTTAACAGAAGGTGGTGCACGCCGGTCGGAATTACCTTCGCGCAGCACCGGGTTGACGGCACTGCCTTTTACCCGGTCATAGCGGGATTTAATAGCTTTTTGTTTATCATTTTCCGGCGTTTCAGGATAATCCCGCAGTGCAAAACCCTGTGCCTGCAGTTCGGCAATGGCCGCTTTTAGCTGTGGAATAGAAGCACTGATATTAGGCAGTTTAATAATATTGGCCTGGGGTGTTTTGGCCTGTTCACCCAGTTCCGCCAGAGCATCCGGTGTTTTTTGAGACTCAGTGAGCACATCGGGAAAAACCGCCAGTATGCGATGAGCCAGAGAAATATTTTTGGTTTCGATGTTAATACCTGCGCTTTGAGTAAATGCCTTAATTATCGGCAGCAGGGACTGGGTAGCCAGTGCAGGGGCTTCATCGGTTAAGGTATAAACAATCGTTGGTTTGTTTGACATTAAAATCTCCGGCTTTTCTCTTCAGGGCGCAATATTACAGGAATATAGCAAAAATTTCATGTGGCAGTACTGATAAAATATCGTTTTTTCAATATTTAGTCAGATAGTGGATATCAGTGTGTATACATATGATAGACGGGCTATTAAGAGCCTTTACTCAACTTGAAAAATACGTTTTTACCATCTATTCTAAATAGTAAGACTAATATGTATTTGATTTATATTGTTTTTTCAAAGGGTTGCTGTTCAAATCCTCCTCTACTCCTCTCTTGAGGATGGTGGCGTATAATGGGTGAACACAATTAATAAAATATGCTTGCAAAGAATACCGTTCTTATTGTCGATGACGAACCAATCAACCTGTCGGTGCTGACACATATATTAATTAATCAGTATCAGGTTCGTGCTGCTAATTCCGGTCAACGGGCCTTAGAGGTTGCTGTTACTGATCCAAAACCTGACATTATATTGCTGGATATTATGATGCCGGAAATGGATGGTTATGAGGTCGTCAGCAAGCTTAAAGAAAATCCTCAAACCAGTGATATTCCGGTTATCTTTGTCACGGCAATGGATGATGTTACAGATGAAGAACTTGGTTTTGAACTGGGTGCTGTGGATTATATAGCCAAGCCGATTCGGCCGGCCATTCTTCTGGCTAGAGTTAAGGCTCATTTAACGCTGAAAGAGGCCAGTGATTTTCTACAGGATCTAAATAGCTTTCTTGAAGCAGAAATTAACCGGCGGATGAAAGAAAACCTGAATATTCAAAATGTCAGTATCCGAGCTTTGGCACACCTATCTGAAACTAGGGATCCTGAAGCGGGTGAGCATATTATGCGCACTCAGCATTTTATTAAAATACTGGCTCAAAACCTTCAGCATCATCCACGTTTTAAACATGTCATTGATGATAGTTATATCAACCTGGTGACACGTTCTGCCCCTTTGCATGATATCGGTAAAGTTGGTATTCCAGATCTCATATTACTAAAACCCGGTGCGCTGACCAATGAAGAATGGCAGGTTATGAAAACTCATGCTGAATTAGGTGCCAAAGCCATTGAGCAGGCAGAGAAAGATGTTGAGCAGTCACTGGAATTTTTATCTCTGGCCAAAGAAATTGCACATTGGCATCATGAAAAGTGGGATGGTTCAGGTTATCCTGATGGTTTGTCAGAAGAAGATATCCCGGTTTCAGCCAGACTTATGGCTTTGGCAGATGTTTTTGATGCATTAACGACACCACGGGTTTATAAAGAGGCTTTTAGTTTTGAAAAAGCCAGAGAGATTATTATTGACAGTAGTGGCAGTCATTTTGACCCGGCTGTTGTAGACGCTTTTTTGCAGGTTTATGAACAATTTGTTGCTATTGCCAAACAGTATTCTTCAGAATAAAACTTAATGAGTGGTAAACCGACTTAAACGTTTTAAGTACAGCTATTTTATAAC
>JBHNNM010000159.1:0-6035 GCA_048563625.1 Gammaproteobacteria bacterium
GCCAGAGGGATTCGGGATACCGAATATTTTAAACTAAAAATCAGGCAAACCTCCATTCCTGATGAGCAGAGCATGTTCTATTTTGGACAAAATCTCACTCATTAAAGCGGAGAACAACCCTAAAATATTTAACCTGAATAAATCAGTTAAATCGACAAGCGAGTCCTGACGATGGATAGAGAAACCATTATTGCAGAAATGAGAGTACTGCCCGAAATTGATCCGCAGTTCGAAATCGAGCGGCGGCTGAATTTTATTAAAAACCATTTACTGGACTCAGGGCTGAAAACGCTGGTTCTGGGGATCAGCGGTGGGATTGACTCGGCTACCTGCGGTCACCTGGCACAACTGGCAGTTGAGCAGCTTAGAACACAGCAGCAGGATAATGACTATCAGTTTGTAGCCGTACGCCTGCCTTATGGCGTACAGGCTGATGAGGAGGATGCCCAGGTTTCACTAAACTTTATTCAGCCGGATAAAAGCCTGATGGTCAATGTAAAGCCCGGTGCCGATGCCATTCACAATGAAACCCTGCATGCCCTGGAATCTGCCAGCCTGCTGAACCATTCTAAATACGCCATTGATTTTGCCAAGGGTAATGTCAAAGCCCGTACCCGTATGACTATACAGTTTGAAATTGCCGGAATTTTAACCGGTCTGGTACTGGGTACCGACCATTCTGCTGAAAATGTGACCGGTTTTTATACCAAGTACGGAGACGGTGCCTGTGATCTGGCACCCCTGTTTGGTCTGAATAAACGCCAGATCCGCCAGGTAGCAAAAGCTCTCGGAGCACCGCATAGTATTATTGAAAAAACACCAACAGCTGATCTTGAATGCCACTCACCTTCCAAAGCAGATGAAGAAGCCCTGGGGATCACTTATGATTTAATTGATGATTTTCTGGAAGGCAAAGCCATTGATAAGGAAAGTGAAGAGAAGATCATCCAGATTTATATTAATACCCAGCATAAGCGGCAGCCGATACCCACGGTTTATGACTGAGTGACTTGAATTACATTCATGGAAGCGCGGGCATTTGCACTACCTCCCTGGTTAGTGTGCATCCAGAAATTGCTCTGCTCTTAAGTCCCCCTTTTTCAAAGGGGGATAAAGGGGGTTTAAGTCTTTGATTTGCAACCCCCTCAATCCCCCTTCTAAAGAAGGGGGAAGTTAAAAGCTTAATAAACGGATGGACACTTGTTATTGCTATCAAGAAGTCAAGCTTTTATTATTTCCAGCATGGCTTTACCCATATCTGCCGGTGAGCGGGTAATGGTTACACCAGCAGTTTCAAGGGCTGCAAATTTTTCCTCAGCTGTCCCCTTACCTCCCGCAATAATGGCACCAGCATGTCCCATACGCTTGCCTTTAGGCGCAGTGACTCCGGCAATATAGGCAACTACCGGCTTGCTGACCTGCTCTTTTATGAACTGAGCGGCTTCTTCTTCTGCGGTACCACCGATTTCACCCACCATAATAATACCTTCGGTCTGCGGATCCTGTTCAAACAGAGTCAGACAGTCAATAAAGTTCATGCCCTGAATGGGATCACCGCCAATTCCAATACAGGTACTCTGCCCCAGACCGGTAATGGTGGTCTGATGGACAGCTTCATAGGTCAGTGTACCGGAGCGGGACACAATGCCTATTTTTCCCGGCTGGTGAATCGAACCCGGCATAATGCCGATTTTACACTCACCGGGTGTTATCAGCCCGGGACAGTTAGGGCCAATTAAATACACATCGTCCGGCAGACTGGCTTTTACCTTCAACATATCCAGAACCGGGATGCCTTCAGTAATACAGGCAATCACTTTTATTCCAGCCCAGGCTGCTTCCAAAATGGCATCGGCTGCAAATGCAGCAGGCACATAAATCATGGTCGCATTGCCCCCGGTCTCTTTAACGGCTTCTTTAACGGTATTAAAGACCGGCCGGTCCAGATGAGTTTGCCCGCCTTTGCCCGGTGTCACACCGCCGACCAGATTGGTACCGTAGGCAATAGCCTGTTCTGAGTGGAAGGTCCCCTGCTGGCCGGTAAAGCCCTGACAGATCACCCGGGTTTGCTTATTAATTAAAACTGACATCAGGCATTGCCTCCTTTGGCCACATTAACCACGGTCTGGGCGGCCTCAGTAAAATCGCCCCGGGAAATAATATCCAGGCCGCTTTGCTCCAGTAATTTACGCCCCAGTTCCACATTGGTACCTTCCAGACGCACCACTACCGGTACGGTCAATGCCACTTCTTTAGCCGCAGCAATAATGCCTTCGGCAATCAGATCACAACGTACAATACCGCCAAAAATATTAATCAGTATGGCCTTAACATTGATATCAGATAAAATCAGTTTCAGGGCTTCAGCCACCCGCTCTTTGGTCACACCACCGCCCACATCCAGAAAGTTAGCCGGTTCTCCGCCATGGTTTTTAATAATATCCATAGTGGCCATGGCCAGACCGGCGCCGTTCACCATACAGCCTATATTACCTTCCAAAGGCACATAGTTAAGCTCAAATTCCTTGGCGCGGTTTTCTTTTTCATCTTCCTGGGAGGGATCACGCAGTGCCTGCATGTCTTTATGGCGATAAACGCCATTGTCATCAAGAGAAATTTTGGCATCCAGGGCAATAATTTCGTCCTCTTCAGTGACTACCAGGGGATTGATTTCTACCTGGGAAGCGTCTTTTTCCATAAATATTTTATAAACACCCTGCATGACCTTCATCAGACCTTTTTGCTGTGCCGGTGTCAGCCCCATACCAAACCCGGCTTCTCTGACCTGGTTGGGCATAAGCCCGGTCACCGGATCAATGGCCAGAGTGATAATTTTTTCCGGTTCGGTAGCCGCCACTTCTTCAATATTCATGCCTCCGGCAGCCGATGCCATAATGGTCACCCGTTTGGCTGAACGATCCACCAGCACACCCATATACAGTTCCCGGGTGATACTGCTGGGCACTTCAATTAATAAGGTATTAACCGGCTGGCCTTTAGCATCAGTCTGAAAAGTCACCAGATGAGTACCCAGCATTTTTTCTGCAAACTGGCGGATTTCAGCTATTGAGCCGGCCTTAATAACACCACCGGCTTTACCGCGTCCACCAGCATGCACCTGGGCTTTGACCATCCATTCATTGCCACCTAATTCCGCTACTGCCTGTTCTATCTGGTCGACCGAGGTAATGGTCCGGTTAGCCGGCACTGGGATACCGTACTGGCCAAACACCTGCTTGGCCTGGTATTCGTGTAAATTCATATTTATTTTCTCACTGAAATTGCAATATATCCTGCTATTTTGGCGAAATAGAGGGCAATTGGCAAAAAAATTTTTATTTTCTGTTATGATTTAATTTTTTAACTTAAAAAAATATTATTACAGGAGAGACAGTGGGACGTTTACTATTTATATCCGGGCTTATCTTTCTTGGCTGGATTGCTTATCGCTTTTTAAAAAACACTTGGTCGCAACGCCTGCGGGACGTGGGACAAAATGAACAAAGAGCACAGCAGGCTCGTCAGGCGGCCCCTGCCAGAGTACAGGAGATCAAGGCCTGTACCTATTGCAAAACCCATATCCCTGAGGATGAAGGGATATACCGGGACGGGAAATTTTTTTGCAGCTATCAACATCTTGTTCGCTATTTAGAACATGAACAAAAGTAATACCCAGCAACAATACGTCAACCAAGCCCTTCCTGAGCTCTCCTCAGAAGAAAAACACTGGCGGCCCCTGCATTTTCTTAATTTATACCGCTTACTTATTTCCTGTATATTTATCACGCTTGTTTTTTCTGACGTTCAGATAAAACCCTTTGGTCTGGAACATCCACAATTATTCCAGATTGTCAGTATCGGTTATTTTATTGCCAGTATTCTCAGCGGAATGACCATACGCTGGCACTGGCCTGCCTTCTGGCTGCAAAGCCATGCACAGATCCTGACTGACTTTATCGCTATTCTGCTTATTATGTATGCCAGCGGCGGGGTACAAAGCTGTGTTGGCTTATTATTATTAATTCCAATTTCTGCCATTAGCATTCTCTCTATGGGACGTTCATCCCTGTTTTATGCAGCGTTACTCAGTTTAATTCTATTACTGGAACAGGGCTATTTATTCCTTACTCAAACTGGCAGCACAAATTATGCACAGGCCGGCTTACTGGGTGCCATCTTATTTTTAACGGCCCTGTTAACCAATTACCTGGTTCATAAAACAGAGGAAAGCGCCGAAATTGCCAGCCAGCGGGAAATTGATCTGGCCAATATGGAGCAGCTCACCCAGTTTATTATGCAGCGTATGCAAACCGCCGTTATTGTTGTGGACTACCTAGGCAACGTACGCTTAATTAATGATACCGCTATAAGTTTGCTTAAAATCCCTGATAACCTGAGACAGAGACCTGGAAATAAACCTGTTAACCTGTATGAATATTCTCTTGAACTGGGTGAGATGTTTCATTTATGGCAAAGCACGCCTGACTTTAAACCGAAAAGCATTCATATCAGCAATACTTCTTCTGAGCTAACTCCAAGATTCGCCTCACTGGGCCAGAGTGAAAAAAGCGGAGCTGTAGTTTTTATTGAAGATAATGCCGAATTATCCAACCAGGCTCAGCAATTAAAACTGGCTTCACTGGGCCACCTTACGGCCAGTATTGCCCATGAGTTACGTAATCCCCTGGCTGCAATCCGTCATGCCGGAGAACTATTAAACGAGTCACCTTCCCTTGAAGAAACCGATAAACGCCTGACCGAAATTATTGAAAAACAATCCGTTCGGGTAAATGAGATTATTGGTACGGTACTGAATCTCAGCCGCAGAAAGAAAGCGGAACAGGTCAATATTAACCTCTATGACTGGGTTGAAGATTTTCTAAATGAATACATTCAGTTACCCTAGGAACGTTTTTATCTAAAATTTGAAAGTAATGATTTGCAGGTGCTTTTTGATCCCCAGCATTTGCAGCAAATATTTAATAACCTGATTCAAAATGCTTTAAGACACAGCGCAAAAGAGAATCATCATTTTCGCCCTGTTGTTATTACCGCCGGTATTGATTCAATGAAAAAAAATAGCTATTTACAGGTCATGAATTATGGAAGTAACATCCCAGAAGAAAATCGGGACAAACTTTTTGAACCTTTTTTTACCACCGAATCCACCGGTACCGGATTAGGCCTTTATATTGCCCGGGAACTGGCCGAATGCAATTCAGCCAAGCTGGAGTATATTGATATTAAAGAAGGCGCCTCTTTTCAAATCAGTTTTTCTGATCCAAGGCGCAATAGCATCAAAGCTGACTGAAAAAATCATGTCAATTTATGCTATTATTACTCTATTAGTCCATAGAGAACAGCTAATCTTTATTTAGCCTAAATAAAGCGGAGAGCACTTATGCAGTGGCAGGATGTATTAGCAGATAAAAGCCTGCAGGATTTACCATATAAAATCGAACTCAATGACAAAGGGAATATTGAAATGAGTCCGGCATCACTTCTTCACAGTTTAATTCAAGGTAAACTGGCATTATTATTAGGCAGCACCTTAACACAAGGCAGTGTTTTTACTGAACTGGTGATACAAACCAGCAACGGTATCAGAGTATCCGATGTAGCTTGGGGCAGTAATCATTATATAAAAAAACATAAAACAGAAATCTATGCCTCATCAGCCCCTGAAATCTGTATAGAAATTATATCACCATCCAATACACCAAAAGAGATGCTGGAAAAAGTCCGGTTATTTATAGAAGCTGGTGCCAGTGAAGTCTGGCTAGTTACAGAGTCTGGAGATATCAGCATTTATAATCAAAACGGACATACAGAACAATCTCAATTTAATATTCATGCTAATAACATTGACTTAAACCTTTAGCCATGCGTCTAACTACCAGTGAAGCTAATTCAATAAAAAACTGCATAAATGCTATTGATCAACAGGCAGAGGTTTATTTATTTGGCAGTCGTACAGATGATCAGAAAAAAGGTGGCGATATTGATTTATTCATTATCAGCGATAAAATTGACTT
>JBHNNM010000160.1:0-6018 GCA_048563625.1 Gammaproteobacteria bacterium
AGAGGGATTCGGGATACCGAATATTTTAAACTAAAAATCAGGCAAACCTCCATTCCTGATGAGCAGAGCATGTTCTATTTTGGACAAAATCTCACTCATTAAAGCGGAGAACAACCATTATCCCACTCCCGTCCACCAATTGCACGATACACCAGTTTGCCTTCTGGTGACACCACATAGGTGGTGGGCAGACCTTTTATAGGCCAGTGTTCCGTTACCTCTCCTGTGGTATCCATTAAAATGGTGAAACTGACCGGGTAGTCGCCCAGAAAGGTAAAAATGGTATCTTCATCTTCACCGACATTAATGGCCAGCATAACAATATTATCATTTTTAATTTTTTGCCAGGCACGTTCCATGGAAGGCATTTCTTCCCGACAGGGTGGACACCAGCTGGCCCAGAAATTAATGATCAGAGTTTTGCCTTTATAGTCAGATAGTTTATGGGTTTTGCCGTCCATATCTTTTAGAGTAAATTCAAGACCCTCCAGACTTTGATCCACAGGTGTTAATTCTGAGGCCATAAGAGTTTGAAAAGACAGTATTGCAAATAAGAAAATGGAAAAGAAAGTGGTTTTGAGCATTAAAATTTTCCTTATTATTTTTAATATTAGTTATCTTCGGGGCACTGAATATTTTTAATTAGCATAGAGTGGGACTTATCACCGTTTAGCCAGTTAACCTGTATATCAAAATGCTGGCCGGGTGGTAAACCAAAGCTGATCATACCCCAGTTATAATCCCCACCCGGTTCAAATTCCTGCTGGCTGGGAAAAGTTGCCCAGCGAAATGCTATTTGCGCTGACATTCTGACTTTTTTATCGGTATGTTCAAGTTCCTGCCATTGTTTTTTCCAGTCTTCTTTAAGCTTTACCCTGCCCTCATTGGCGTTTACAAAAACTTTCCACTGGCTTAAATCAATACATACGGCCTTACCATCCGGTTTGGACTGGGTGTTTTTTGCCACGGTCTGAAAGACACACTGGGTTGCAATATCATTAGCCTGTTCTTCGGTAAAACCTCTGCCCAGAAAAAAACCGCGAGTCTGATCCGGCAGTCTCTGGATGAATTTTAAATCCAGACCATTAGCAATAAAGCCCCAGGATTTAAGACCGGTTTCAAGATTGGTTTCAGTGATGACGTTAGCAGAAGACTGCGATATAGAAGCCATCAGCAGGCTCAGGCTTAAAAGTGGTATTTTTATCGGTACAGGCGATCTCAAGGTTTATGCCTCTTATAGTATTTTGTTATACGCATAAAAAAGGAAGTCATTTCAAGAATTGCATATTTTTCCTGATATGGCAAACAATTCTGAAATGACTTCCTCCAGATAAATCATAGTCTCTTACAAAGAGAGACTATATCAGCCTATTTGGTCAGATCCAGCAGCATCTTATTCATATGGCTGACAAAGGTTGCAGGATCTTCAAGCTGACCGCCTTCGCTGAGCAGAGCCTGTTCAAATAACAGTTTGGCCCAGTCATCAAAACGGTCACCCTGATCTTCGGTTTTCAGGCGCTGAACCAGTGGATGTTCAGGATTGAGTTCCAGAATTGGCTTATGCCCAATAACATCCTGTCCAGCCTGTTTTAACAGACGTTCCAGGTTGGCACTCATATCATGTTCACCGGTGACAAGACAGGAAGGTGAGTCGGTTAGTCGGTGAGTAATACGGACTTCCTTAACATCATCACCCAGTGATTTAGCCACCTTTTCGATAAAATCCTTATATTCTTCCTCAACCTTTTCATGTTGTTTCTTTTCTTCCTCGTCTTCCAGTTCGCCCAGATCCAGTTCACCACGGGCAACCGACTGCAGAGGCTTACCTTCGTATTCCGGCAGTGAAGACATAAGGAATTCATCTACCCTGTCAGACAGTAACAGCACTTCCAGACCCTTCTTGCGGAAGACTTCCAGATGCGGACTGTGTTTGGCCGCCGCAAAGCTGTCTGCCGTAATATAGTAAATAGCTTTCTGGCCGTCTTTCATACGGGAGATATAATCATCCAGAGAAACTTCCTGTTCTTCCTTATCATCCAGAGTACTGGAAAAACGCAGCAGTTTGGCAATTTTTTCACGATTAGCAAAGTCCTCACCCGGACCTTCTTTCATAACGCGGCCAAACTCTTTCCAGAATGTCTTATAGTCGTCAGGCTTGTTATTGGCTATTTTCTGTAATAACTGCAGAATTTTTTTAACTGAACCGGAACGAATACTGTCCAGAACTTTAGAATTTTGCAGTATTTCCCGTGAGACATTTAAGGGCAGATCATTGGAATCAATAACCCCCTTAACAAAACGCAGGTAATTAGGCATTAATTTTTCTGTCTCGTCCATAATAAATACTCGACGGACATAAAGCTTAATACCATGCTGGCGTTCACGATCCCATAGGTCAAACGGTGCACGTTTAGGAATAAACAACAGGGAGGTATATTCGTATTTGCCTTCTACCTGGTTATGGGTCCAGGCCAGTGGGTCTTCAAAGTCATGTCCGACATGCTTGTAAAATTCCGCGTATTCTTCATCGGCAATTTCACTCTTTAGACGGGTCCACAGGGCAGAAGCATCATTGACTTTTTCATATTCAATGACAGTTTCCTTATCTTTATCCTTTTCATCTTCCTCTTCAGAGGCAACATCTTCTTTGAGCATTTCAATAGGTACAGTAATGTGATCAGAGTACTTACGAATAATGCTTCTTAAACGGAAGCCGTCCAGCAGATCTTCATCATCTTTTTTCAGGTGCAGGGTAATTTCAGTACTGCGGTCTTCTTTTTCAATAGTCTTAATACTGAACTCACCTTCCCCGCTGGATTCCCAGAGTACGCCCTGATCGGATGAGGCGCCAGCACGACGGGTTTTTAAGGTTACCTTATCGGCCACGATAAAGGCGGAATAAAAGCCGACCCCGAACTGGCCAATGGCATTGGCATCTTTTTTCTGATCACCAGTCAAAGACTCCAGAAACTGGCGGGTACCGGATTTGGCAATGGTACCAATATTTTCCACCACTTCATCACGTGACATACCAATACCATTATCTGTAATCGTAATGGTTTTGGCATCTTTGTCATAAGTGACCCGGATTCTTAAATTGGTATCATCTTCGTATAACTTACTTTCACTGATCGCTTCAAAGCGAAGCTTGTCTATGGCATCTGAGGCATTGGAAATAAGCTCTCTTAGAAAAATCTCTTTATTGCTGTAAAGAGAGTGGATCATCAACTTGAGCAGTTGATTGACCTCAGTCTGAAAGCCCAGTGTTTCCTTATGTGCTTCAACACTCATGCATTTTCCCCTTAGAAATTAGTGTTTCAATGTTTAAATTGGGTTGTTTATTGCTCTTTTTCTTTTTAACTAAATAGCTAAAAACAGTTAAAAAACTGAATAAAAAAGCAACAAATGGAATAATGATAGAAAAAGTGGGGCTAAATTCAGCCATTTCAAGGCTTTTTATAAGGAAATTTCTGTATCCTGTTCGAATACTTGCCATTAATCAGTTATTATATCCCTCAAATTTATACCCCTATTCAGACAAGGAACCGCCCATGACGCTTAAAACCGTTGCCACCACCCCCTATGATGATCAAAAACCCGGTACATCAGGCCTGAGAAAGAAAGTCAGCCACTTTCAGCAACCCAATTACCTGGAAAACTTTGTTCAGGCTATTTTTGATTCGATTGGCGATTATCAGGGACAGACTCTGCTTCTGAGCGGTGACGGGCGTTATTTTAACCTGCAGGCCATTCAGATTATCCTGAAAATGGCTGCCGCCAATGGTTTCGGCAAAGTACTGGTTGGTCAGAACGGAATTTTTTCCACTCCGGCCGCTTCAGTCGTTATCCGAAAACACCAGGCTTTTGGCGGTATTATTCTTTCTGCCAGTCATAATCCTGGTGGTCCTGATGAAGATTTTGGCATTAAATACAATACAGGCAACGGCGGCCCCGCACCGGAAAAAATTACCGATGCTATTTATGACCGCAGCCAGGTCATCGAACAGTACAAAATTCTGGAAAATACTGACGATATTGACCTGAGTCAGCCTGAGACTTTTGAATTAGAGGGTATGCAGATACAGGTTATGGACTCAGTCGCCGATTATGCCCAGCTCATGGCTGATTTATTTGATTTTGATGCCATAAAATCCCTGTTCAGCAATGGCTTCAGCCTGTGTTTTGATGCCATGCATGCCGTTACCGGCCCTTATGCTGTTGAAATTCTTGAAAACCAGCTAGGTGCCGCCAAAGGCTCTGTAATTAATGGTATTCCCAAAACAGATTTTGGCGGCGGCCACCCCGATCCCAATCTGGTTCATGCCCATGAACTGGCTGAATTAATGTTTTCTGAAAACGCTCCAGATTTTGGCGCTGCCTCTGACGGTGACGGCGACAGAAATATGATTGTGGGTAATAATATCTTTGTTACCCCCAGTGATTCCCTGGCCATACTGACGGCTAATGCCCATTTAATCCCTGCTTATAAAGACAGGTTATACGGCGTTGCCCGCTCCATGCCCACCAGTCAGGCTGCCGATGTGGTAGCCAAAAAAATGGGACTGGATTGTTATGAAACACCCACTGGCTGGAAGTTTTTCGGCAATCTGATGGATGCGGATAAAGTCGCCCTGTGCGGAGAAGAAAGTTTCGGCACCGGTTCCAATCATATCCGTGAAAAAGACGGTTTATGGGCGGTATTATTCTGGCTCAATATTCTTGCTGTCCGACAGCAGTCTGTCGCTGATATTGTTGATGAACACTGGCTGGAATACGGCCGTAACTATTATTCCCGCCATGACTATGAAGCAGTGGATAGTAATTCTGCCAATCAGTTAATGAGTTTATTAAGAGATAAAGTCACTACCTTAAGTGGCAGCACTTTAGGTTCTCTGACCATCAGTTATAGTGATGATTTCTGTTATACCGATCCGCTGGATCAAAGCATCAGTGAACATCAGGGAATTCGTATCGGTTTTACCGATGGTTCACGCATGGTCTTTCGTCTTTCCGGTACCGGTACCTCCGGTGCTACTATCCGCATCTATTATGAAAGTTATGAAACCCGTCCCGATAATATGCATCAGGACACCCAGGAAGCCCTGCAGGAGCTTATTCAGTTGTCACTGAGTCTCAGCCAGCTTGAAGAACTGACCGGTCGTAGCGAACCCACAGTAATTACCTGAGGTAAGACGCTTATGTTTACAGGTATTGTACAGGGTACCGCTCCGGTTATTGATATTATTGAAAAGGACAATTTCAGGACGCATATTATTGAACTGGATAATGCTCTGCTGGAAGGCATTGAATGCGGTGCATCCGTGGCCCATAACGGCTGTTGCCTGACCGTTACCCGGATTGAAGGCAATCAGCTGGCTTTTGATTTAATGCAGGAAACCCTGAAAGTCACCAACCTGGGTGAGCTGGTTATAGGTGATCGGATTAATATTGAACGGGCCGCCCGGTTTGGAGATGAAATCGGCGGCCATCAGATGTCCGGACATATTCTGTTTACAGCCAGGGTAAAGGACGTGTTCAGGACTGAGAATAATTGTCAGATTGAGTTTCAGATCCCCGCCCGGTATGGGCGATATATATTCAGCAAGGGTTTTATTGGTATTGACGGGATCAGCCTGACCATTGGCGATGTTAATACGCCCCATAACGACTTCCATTATTTTAATGTTAATCTGATCCCGGAGACTCTGCAGAGAACGAATATCGGCAACCGCAAATCCGGTGATCGAATCAATATAGAAATCGATCCACAAACCCAGGCTATTGTGGAAACAGTTGAACGTATTATGCCTGACAGAAATTAATACACTGCATATAAAGAATTAACCCTCTGAACAGCTTATATTTAGTCCGCCCTGAACAAATCATAGTATATTGATTTATAAGGAAATGTTGGTGAGTTTTGGGTGTTAAATTTGCAAGTTTTTGGTAAAATAAGCGGCTCTTCTCCGCTCTGATGAGTGAAGAAAGATGCTAATACTCACAAAACCTGTTGAAATA
>JBHNNM010000161.1:0-5982 GCA_048563625.1 Gammaproteobacteria bacterium
TTTTATTTTACCATAACTAATTGTATTTTATGGTAATAAATATTACCGGCCAAGCACTAAATAACAACTATTTGATCATCAAATTGGCTTCATTTCAATTCCTAAAGATCATACCTATGAACCGAGCCTATAATGCAAAGTGGCCAACTTATGATACCCTGTTACCATAAGTTGGCCATTATGGTCGCATGACTAAATGGTTTGTTTCATTAAGGAAAAATGGTGGGCCTGGACAGACTCGAACTGTCGGCCTGCCGATTATGAGTCGGATGCTCTAACCAACTGAGCTACAGGCCCTTATAGGGGTGTCGGTGTGAAGCTAAGTATTATATCGGGTAATGGCGATTATGACTAGCTTCTCGGAGCAGAAAAGGAACGGATTTTTTAGTCCTCGCGCATAAAGCTGCGCAGCATTTCTGAACGGGTTGGGTGTCGCAGTTTGCGTAAAGCCTTGGCTTCAATCTGTCGGATACGTTCCCGGGTCACGTCAAACTGTTTACCCACTTCTTCCAGAGTATGATCGGTATTCATGTCGATACCAAAGCGCATTCTCAGCACCTTGGATTCTCTGGTGGTTAAACCTTCCAGAATGGAACGAGTCGCATTTTTCAGGCCGGTGGTATTGGCCGTTTCTGCAGGCGACTGAATATTCTGATCTTCGATAAAATCACCCAGATGCGAATCTTCATCATCACCGATGGGGGTTTCCATGGAGATGGGTTCCTTGGCAATTTTAAGCACTTTACGTACCTTGTCTTCCGGCATTTCCATTTTCTCTGCCAGCTCTTCAGGAGTGGCCTCACGACCTTTTTCCTGTAATAACTGTCGGGAAACACGATTGAGCTTGTTTATGGTTTCAATCATGTGGACTGGAATACGAATGGTACGGGCCTGGTCTGCAATGGAGCGGGTAATGGCCTGACGGATCCACCAGGTGGCATAGGTTGAAAACTTGTACCCGCGTCGGTATTCAAATTTATCTACAGCTTTCATCAGACCAATATTTCCTTCCTGAATTAAATCCAGGAACTGCAGGCCGCGATTGGTGTATTTTTTGGCAATGGAAATGACCAGACGCAGATTGGCTTCCACCATTTCTTTTTTGGCGCGGCGGGCCTTGGCTTCACCAATAGACATCTGGCGGTTAATATCTTTTAAACCGGAAATGCTCATGCGGCATTCTTTTTCTATGGCCACCAGCTTACGCTGGGCTTTGCGGATCTCATCCGCATGTTCTTTAAGTACTTCTGAATAGGGTTCACCAGCTTCAATGTGCTTATCCAGCCAGGTCAGATCGGTTTCATTATAGGGAAACGAGGTGATAAATTCTTTTCTGGGCATGCGGGCTTTTTCCACACAGGCTGTCAGAATGACTTTTTCGTGCTGACGAATACGCTCAATCAGTGAGCGCAGACCAACAATCATACGTTCATTCAGTTTGTGTGTACGCTTAAGCTTCATAAAGGCATCAGCCATTTCGGCACGCAGCGCTTTACACTTATCTGTATCGTAGTCGTCCTTATCGCCTTCTTTTTTACCGGCTTCTTCACAAAGCAGTTGCTTATTCAGTTCACGAATATGATCAAAGTGTTCCTGAACCATTTCCATATCAGGGCCCGCAGGCTCTACTTCTGCAACATCATCAGTATCGTCGTTGCTGCTAACATCATTAGGCGTCGCAGCAGGATTGGCCAGAAGATGATCTTCAATATCTTCTTCTTCCTGCAAAGCAAAACCGGAACCGCTTAGGAGATCGGTGATTTTTTTCTCACCTTTTTCAACTTTTTCGTACTCTTCCAGCAACAGGTTAATAGTGGCAGGATAAGAGGCCAGCGCAGTAAACATCTGTCTGACACCTTCTTCAATACGCTTGGCAATTTTTATTTCGCCCTGACGGGTCAAAAGCTCAACAGAGCCCATTTCACGCATATACATACGCACGGGATCGGTAGTACGACCGAACTCACTGTCAAGAGTGGCCAGAGCGGCAACCGCTTCCTCAACCACGACATCATCAGTGGTGGTAGTGGTAGAGCCTTCAACAATCAGATCATCGGCATCGGGGGCCACTTCGACCACCTTAATACCCATGTCATTGATCATGGCGATAATATCTTCAATCTGTTCGGGTTCGAGAATATCATTAGGCAGATGGTCATTGACCTCAGCATAGGTGAGATATCCCTGCTCCTTACCCCGAGCGATAAGCTGTTTGATTTTAGATTGTTGTGTTTCTTGATCCATAAACCTCTTGTTCCTGGTTTTTGATTCTAAATAAGTCTGTCAAATTGAAGATTAAACAACGAAAGATAACTTGCTATTTTAGCATATTTGTCAAATTTCTGCGAGCTAAGCAATACAAAAGCCGTTAAAATTTGCCATTAAAGTCCGCTTCTGTGCACAAATACCTTCACGAATTGTAAACCTGTCTATCATGGCTGTTTTGTATTCAGTAAATTGAGTAATTGCAGATACTCTTTTTTTTCTGTCTGGCTCAGTCCCTGCTGACGCTCTTTACGTTCCAGACTATTAAAACGCTGTTGCTGGAACTGGCGGCCCAGCAGTTGCAGTATTTCATTAAACTCACAACGGATGGCCTCCTCATCACTTAATAAGGAAGGCTCAACCGCCAGCTGCTCAAGATACTGCCGCTGCCCGGGATCGGACCAGTACGCGAGTATCCTTGCAGTGTTTAAATTGGGATCGTTCTGCAGTAAATCAAGCAACTGTACAAAAAGTCCGATATCCGCCAGCTCCAGTGCTGCAAAACGTCCCGGGTCGCCGCTTAACTCTGCCAGCTGCGGATATTGCAGCAGGTAGGCAATGGCTTTTCTGACCGGCGAAGCCACTTGGGGTGAAGCCCGATTGACCGACTTTTGTTTAAAACCGGCAACAGACCTGTTTATAGACGCAGCAGCGGTTTTTATTCCTAACAGGGCAGACAAAGTAATACGGTCAATTTCTGCCAGCTCCGACAGACGCGTCATCATCATGGTCTGAAACACCCCTTCCTGGATCTGCTGCAGATAAGGTTTACTTAAATCAACCAGTTTAGAACGACCGTCCAGGGTCTCCATATCCACCTGCTGCATCAGGGTATCAAAAAAGAACCCGGAAAAACTTTGAGCCTTATCAATCTCTGCTTCAAAACCGGCCTTACCCTGCTGCCGAACCAGACTGTCCGGATCTTCACCTTCCGGCAGGAACATAAAACGGGCCTGTTTGCCCGGTTTGATAGCCGCCAGGGCATTATTCATCGCCCGCCAGCCCGCTTCCCGTCCAGCCCGGTCACCATCAAAACAGAAAATCACTTCATCACAGAGGCGAAACAGTTTCTGCAAATGTTCAGAAGTGGTGGCAGTACCCAGTGTGGCCACGCTGTAGCGTATATCAAACTGGGCCAGTGCCAACACATCCATATAGCCTTCAACCACCAGCACCCGGTCGATTTTTCTTAATGCCTGTTTGAGTTCAAACAGGCCGTAAAGTTCCTGGCCTTTATGAAATAAACGGGTTTCAGGAGAATTAAGGTATTTCGGCTTACCGTCACCCAGAATACGTCCGCCAAAAGCAATGGTGCGCCCACGGCGATCACGAATGGGAAACATCAGCCGTTCCCGAAAGCGATCGTACCAGGGTGACTGATTCGGTCTTTTATTATCACTTTCTTCCCGCCTGATCAGCATACCAGTATCAGCCAGTGCCTGAATTTTCTGCTCATTACCGGCACCGATAACATTTAGAACATTGTCCCAGCCCGGCGGGGCAAAACCCAGGCCATAAGTCTGTATCACCTCGTCACTCAGGCCTCGCTGTTTAATATAAGCCTGTACTTTATGTGCCTGAGCATGATGGCTTAACTGATACTGGTAATAATTGGCCACCTGGTCCAGTAGTTCAAACTGCTCCGGATTCTGCCGGGCCTGGTTATTGTCATAGGCCACTTTGGGCACTTCCATCCCGGCCATTTGTGCCAGCTCTTCCACCGCCTCCACAAAGCTCAGGTGTTCATATTCCATCAGAAAGCGAATGGCATTACCGCTGGCTCCACAGCCAAAACAGTGGTAAAACTGCTTCGGCTGACTGACACTGAACGAAGGCGTTTTCTCGCCATGAAAGGGACAGCAGGCCATATGATTACTGCCTGAACGTTTTAAAGGCACGCGAGAATCAATCAGCTCGACAATATCCGTATATGCGAGGACTTCATCTATAAATTCTCTTGGGATTGAGCCGGCCATTACCTTCCAGAAAAAGTGGTTACTTACTTGGATTACGTTCTACTATAACAAGCAGAAAGTTTAAAATTGTATAAAAGCAGTATTATTAAACACCTGTCAAAAGTATTTTTATACTTTATTATTTTAGACGTTTAACAGGATTTAAGGGATAGAAAGCGTATTTTTATTGCAGAATAAGAACTGCTTAACGCCTGGATTGTTTTGAGCCTGTCTCAGGTATCAGCTCTGGTTCAGCTTAGCTTCTGTTTGATCAGTGCACTGACTTGTGACATATCAGCACGCCCCTGAACCTGGGGTTTTAACAGCCCCATCACCTTGCCCATATCTTTCATGGACTGGGCACCGGTAGAACTGACAGCATCGTCTATCAGCTGGGCTATTTCTTCTGCGGATAAAGCAGCGGGCAGGAACTCCTGAAGAACTTTCATCTCCATTTCTTCTTTTTCTGCCAGATCAATTCGATCGGCATCACGAAACTGCTGGGCAGAGTCTTTGCGTTGTTTAACCAGCTTGTCTAATACCGCCAGTACCTGGGTATCATCAAGCTCGATCTGTTCATCAATTTCACGTTGTTTTATGGCCGCAAGTACCCCGCGAATAACCAGCAGGCGCTCTTTTTCTTTAGCACGCATGGCCGCTTTCATGGCATCAGTAAGATCTGACTTTAAGGTCTGGCTCATTTTTAACTCAATCTATTTATAATAAGAGGTTAACTGACCAACTTATCGGGCTGTTATTGTCTGACAGGCCTTAATAAGCGATTGAAATACAATAAAAACAACGGATGATAGAACAATAATAACTTTTAATTGGCTTTATCTCATTGAGAAAGTCAGTCAGAAGCTTTAGTACATACGTCTGCGGCGACCAATCTCACGAGACTGTTTTTTCTGCCAGCGTTTAACAGCAGCGGCGGCTTTACGTTTACGTACTGCAGTTGGCTTTTCATAGTGTTCGCGACGACGAACTTCTGACAGGATGCCTGCTTTTTCACAGGAACGTTTGAAACGACGTAAGGCTACGTCAAATGGTTCATTTTCTTTTAACTTTACCGATGGCATGAAAACTCCTAAATTAAAACATTTTACCCAGCAATTTGTATTATCTGCTTTATATTCCGAAGACAAAGCTTGCTCTTTGACCCAAAACGCAGACACAGAATCATACTCTTATTTTGTGCTGACTGCAAAAAATTTTTGAAAAAATTCGTAACTATTTAATTTAAATCAGAGCACTGTACAGGGCGGGAGCATACTTTTAATAATTCTCATTTAGACGCAAATACCGTATCCATTGACCGCACTCCTTGCTGAAGACGCCGTAAATCCATCCATGGAGGCTTTTCGGCAGCATCCCTGCTGCCGAAACTTCATCAAGAAGCACGGTCAATGGATACTCAGCGGCTATAAATATAATATTTTTACATATTGAACATATTTTAATCGAAGTATGATCCGACCCTGGAGCACTGTAGAGTGACTGGCTGCAGGTACTGTATTTACGGGGTTTATGAAAACATAGATGTTTTCGTAAAGCGATACATGGACATACTTGAGCGTCCCCGGAAATAGAGTACCTGCAGCCAGTCACGGTCAGTTATAATGACTATTTAAAACAATATCATAGGTATGTCTTTAAGTATTTTATCATTTCGTTTCAATGATTTACCCATCAGGATGAAATTCCATAATTAGGTTCTACACCAAACAGATAAAGTCCAGTAGACTTATCCCGTTCAGGA
>JBHNNM010000162.1:0-3656 GCA_048563625.1 Gammaproteobacteria bacterium
ATCATTGAAACGAAATGATAAAATCCTTAAAGACATACCTATGAAATGGTCATAATATATTGATATTAAATGGGTTTATAAAGTGGCATTAGTTTTGCTAATCAGTTTTACCAGGTAGATATAAATAAAGATTAATAGTGAGCAAATCGCTCGCTGAGCTTGCAAATAAAAACTTTTTGTAATTTAGAGGGAAAAATAATGCTGTTTGAATCATTCTCGGCTGCACAGTCGACACTCCTGTGGGGCGTCTTTATTGTCGCTCTCATTATGGGGGCGGTAGTCAATAAGACCAATTTCTGTACCATGGGTGCCGTTTCTGACATGGTCAATATGGGTGACTACAGCCGCTTTCGTTCCTGGCTGCTGGCTATTGCCGTGGCCATGACTGGCTTAATTGTTCTGGAATCACTGGGACTGATCAATGCAGACAGCAGTTTTCCTCCCTATCGCAGCAGCCAGCTGGTCTGGGCTGAAAATATTCTCGGCGGTTTTCTGTTTGGTATTGGTATGACCCTGGCCAGTGGCTGCGGTAATAAAACCCTTATCCGCATTGGCGGCGGTAATATTAAATCCATTCTGGTATTTATTATTATTGCCGTTATTGCCTACTATATGACCAATCCATTTCCAGGTTCTGACAAGACCCTGTTTTCTGTTCTGTTTTATGACTGGATACGCCCCCTAGCGATTTCCCTCGATACTAATCAGGATCTGGGTTCTCTGATTAATAGTGAGAATCCGGTAGGAACACGACTGATTGTTGGTGGTATTCTGGCCGCTCTGCTGTTGTTTTATATTGTTAAAAGCAAGCATTTCTGGTCCAGTTCTGACTACTGGCTGGGTGGTCTTATTGTGGGCCTGGCCGTTCTGGCTGGATGGTATCTGAGTGGTTCTGTGATGGTGGATGTTCCTGATGAAGAAACTCAGTACTCTCTGGTGGAATACTATGAAAACTGGGATATGGTCAGTGAGTCTGAAGAAGGCAAGCCAGCTCAGGGTGCTCCCCTGTCACCCCAGTCCTTTACCTTTATTAATCCAATTGGCCAGACCCTTGGTTATGTCAGCAACGGCTTAAATTCAGCTCTGCTGACTTTTGGTATTGTCGCGGTCTTTGGTGTGATTTTAGGCTCCTTCTTATGGGCCTTAATCAGCCAAAGTTTTAGAATTGAATGGTTTGTTAATTTTAAGGATTTTCTGAACCATGTAATTGGCGGTATACTGATGGGCTTTGGTGGCGTTCTGGCGATGGGCTGTACTATTGGCCAGGGGATCACTGGTGTTTCTACCCTGGCTATAGGCTCCATTATGGCTTTTCTGGCCATTGTGTTTGGCAGCGCCCTGACCATGAAAATCCAGTACTATCAAATGCTCTATGAAGATGCTTCGTTTTTTGCAGTTTTAATTACCGCCCTAGTAGAACTGAAACTACTGCCTGCGGGTATGAGAAAGCTGGAAGCCCTGTAAGCTTCCCAGAAAATGCGGGCAGGATGCCCGCATCCTGAAACTCACTAATAGCTAACACTTTATTCTTTTCCTTGAAATTTAAATAAAAATCCGTTACTTTCAGAAGCTGTTTTAGGTTTTTTCCGCCAGGGGTCCCCGCTACTTAAAGTCGCGGGGTGAGATATACCCTTTGAACCTGATCCGGTTTGTACCGGCGTAGGAAGGCTTCTGCTGTATTCATAGCTCCTCCCACGCCTGTTCTGTTTTTATATATTTGAATTTAAGGACCAGCATGAGCGCCATTCCAGAAGATTTTATCCGTCAGACGACTCAGTTATCTGAAGAAGTTACCCGACCATTTTCAGGTTCAAGAAAAATCTATGTCCAGGGCAGCCGCCCGGATATCCGGGTGCCTATGCGGGAAATCATGCAGGCCGATACAGAAACCAATGAAGGTGTGGAGCAAAACCCGTCTATTCCGGTTTATGATACTTCCGGTATTTATACCGATCCCGATGCCGAAATTGATCTGCTTAAGGGCCTGCCGCCCCTGCGGGATAACTGGATACTGGAACGGGACGATACAGAACAATTATCCGGTCCAAGCTCGGCATACGGTCAGCAGCGGCAAAGTGATCCCGATCTGGCTAATCTGCGTTTTGAACATATCCGCGCACCACGCAAGGCAAAAAGTGGTAAAAATGTCTCCCAGATGCATTATGCATGCCAGGGTATTATTACCCCGGAAATGGAATATATAGCCATTCGGGAAAACTGTAAATTACAGGAGATGCGCGAAGCCGGGCTGATGCGTCAGCATCCCCAGCATCCCGGAGAAAATTTCGGTGCCAGTATTCCTGAGGAAGTGACACCGGAATTTGTCCGTCAGGAAGTGGCTATGGGGCGTGCTATTATTCCTGCCAATATTAACCATCCGGAACTGGAGCCCATGATCATAGGGCGCAATTTTCTGGTTAAGGTCAATACCAATATCGGCAACTCGGCGGTTACTTCTTCCATTACCGAAGAAGTAGAAAAAATGGTCTGGTCCACCCGTTGGGGCGGCGATACCCTGATGGATCTGTCCACAGGTAAAAACATTCATGAAACCCGTGAATGGATCATTCGTAATTCACCGGTACCCATTGGCACCGTACCGATTTATCAGACGCTGGAAAAAGTAAACGGCAAGGCCGAAGAACTGACCTGGGAAATTTTCCGAGATACTCTCATTGAACAGGCGGAACAGGGCGTGGATTATTTTACCATTCATGCCGGTATTCGCCTGCAGCATGTACCTCTGACTGCTAAACGTCTGACCGGTATTGTCTCCCGGGGTGGTTCCATTATGGCCAAATGGTGCCTGGCGCACCATACCGAAAGCTTTCTGTACACCCATTTTGAAGACATCTGCGACATTATGAAAGCCTATGATGTGTCCTTCTCCCTGGGTGACGGCCTGCGTCCCGGCTCTATAGCCGATGCCAATGATGAGGCTCAGTTGGGTGAGTTAAGAACCCTGGGCGAACTGACCAAAATTGCCTGGAAACACGATATCCAGACCATGATAGAAGGCCCCGGCCATGTGCCCATGCACATTATTAAGGAAAATATGGATATTCAGCTCGAAGCCTGTCATGAAGCACCGTTTTATACCCTTGGACCGCTGACGACCGATATTGCCCCGGGCTATGATCATATAACCTCGGCCATTGGTGCGGCCCAGATTGGCTGGTATGGTACCGCCATGCTCTGCTATGTCACCCCTAAAGAACATCTGGGACTGCCCAATAAGGAAGATGTCCGCGACGGTATTATCACCTATAAACTGGCGGCTCATGCAGCGGATCTGGCCAAAGGAATCCCAGGTGCCCAGGTACGGGACAATGCCATGTCCAAGGCCCGCTTTGAATTCCGCTGGGAAGATCAGTTTAACCTAGGTCTGGATCCGGAACGGGCCCGTGAGTATCATGACGAAACCATGCCCAAACAGGCTCATAAAGTAGCCCATTTCTGCTCCATGTGCGGCCCTAACTTCTGCTCCATGAAAATCACCCAGGACGTTCGGGATTACGCCGCCAAACAGGGCATCGCAGATATAACCGTAGCCATTGAAGAAGGCATGGCCGAAAAATCCGCCCAGTTTAAGGAAATCGGCAGCAAAATCTACACTAAATCCTGACTCTAAAGAAAGCGTTCAGCGTTCAGAAAGA
>JBHNNM010000162.1:3756-5981 GCA_048563625.1 Gammaproteobacteria bacterium
CTTAACGCTTAACGCTTAACGCTTAACGCTTAACGCTTAACGCTTAACGCTTAACGCTTAACGCTTAACGCTTAACGCTTAACAGGATATCCCTATGCTTAATCTGTTTTTTGACATCTACGACTCCATCCAGCAATTTTTCCTCCGCCTGATCAAGCTCTACCATATCCGAACTCTAAAGGAAAAAGGCATTATCTGGTCAATCGGTCTGCTGATCAGTACCGCATTAGTGGTCTGGCTGGTGCTGGCCTTTTTATGGAGCCGGGAGCCGGATTTGCTTGATGTTAATGCCGGTACCGATCAGCTGATTGAACAGATTAATGCTGAAAAAGGCACAGATTTTAAAAAGGTCGTCGGGGCAACAACCACTGCAACAATAATTAATATCACTCGAACGCTGCTGGGCCCGGTGGCTACCTGAGCAATGATGTTACCCCACCGGGCATTTTTCTGGATAATATGCCCAACTGGGAATATGGCGTACTGGTGCAGATCCGCGATGTGACCAAGGTATTACGTAATGATTTCAGTATGGCTCAGTCCACTTCCAGAGAGGACAAAGCCCTGCCCATGGCCGAACCGGCCTTTAATAACGATTCAACCAAATGGCTCTGGCCGGCAGCTGAAAGTAAATACCGGGAAGGGATCAATTGTTTAATGGATTATCTGACCCGTCTGGTGGATAAAAAACAGCAGCAGGCCCAGTTTTTTGCCCGGGCGGATAACCTGGTGGACTGGCTGCAGGTGGTGGAAAAACGCTTGGGCAGTTTGTCCCAGCGCCTAAGTGCCAGTGTGGGTCAGGAACGCATTAACACTAATATGGCTGGTGATGCTCAGGCCCGGCAGGCTAGCTATGAGCCGGAAAAGCTGATGGTTAAAACTCCGTGGACAAAAATTGATGATGTTTTTTACGAGGCTCGCGGCACCAGCTGGGCTCTGGTCAATTTACTCCATGCCATAGAATATGACTTTCAGGGCGTTCTGAAAAAGAAAAATGCTCTGGTCAGTCTACGCCAGATCATTCGTGAACTGGAATCCACCCAAGAGGCGATATTTAGCCCCATTATTCTTAACAGCAGCGGCTTCGGCATGACCGCTAACCATTCCCTGGTCATGGCATCCTATATCTCCCGCGCCAATGCCGCCATTATAGATCTTAAACGCTTACTACAGGGTGGTTAGCAATATATTCCCTCTCCCTCCGGGAGAGGGTGAGGGGAAGTTTTACTAATAAAACGTAGAAATACTCTCACTCCAGCCGGACTCATCAAACAATACCTGATAAAGTTTTTCATCCCACTTATGTCCCCATGGCCCGGTTTTCATCAAATGCTTACTATAGCTCCGCTGAACACCGGGTGGGATAAAACCAAAGGGAATACCGTTAATTAATACTGCGACTGAGCGGCCGTCATGACTCCATTTAAATTCAAAATTATCTGACTGCAGCGGCGTAAACTCAGCATGTGGATGGGCATAACTGGCCACGGCCGGAGGTGAGGACGTTCGATATTTACGAATTTCAGATTCCTGCGGTGCAACAATCCGGTTGTAAATCCAGCAGTCAGCCGTAACAACAGGGCTGTCAGGATTAGTGACATATAGCCAGGCGGAATGACCATTGTCATCAAAACGCGCCAGTTTGTTTGAAACTGGGTGTGTCTCAAACAGTAAAGTGGTTTTTTCCATAGTGGACATCGGTTTTACCTGCGCACTCATTCTTCACTGACCCAATGACCTGATTTTCCGCCGGCTTTTTCCAGCAGACGGACATTGCCCATAACCATACCCCGATCCACGGCCTTGCACATATCATAAATCGTCAACAGGGCAATCTGGGTAGCAGTAAGTGCTTCCATTTCAACCCCGGTTTTACCGTCGGTTTCTACGGTACAGGTACAAACCACCTTATGTTTGTCTTCAATAACGTCCAGTTCCAGATCCACATGAGTTAAAGCCAGCGGATGGCATAAGGGGATTAAATTTGCAGTTTGTTTGGCCGCCATAATGCCGGCAATACGGGCAATACCCAGGACATCCCCTTTTTTATGATTACCCTGCACAATTAAGGCCAGGGTTTCCGGCTCCATGGTGATATCACCAGACGTCACCGCCCGGCGATGGGTAATGTCCTTGGCTCCGACATCCACCATATGGGCTTCGCCCTTATTATTAAAATGTGTTAGTTTGCTCATGTGTTTAATGTGTTGTTTTATTATTAATTA
>JBHNNM010000163.1:0-5936 GCA_048563625.1 Gammaproteobacteria bacterium
CACCCTGATGACAATGAAGATGGTGAGGGTGGCGGAGACAAAGGGTCGTTAGCAGAGCCGCCGACTGCACCCTTTACCATCCGAACTCTGCCGTTCGTCGATGACTGGCTCCACTCCGATGATGCTGAGGGCGAGGTGATGATGTTCACGAGGATGATGGGTAAGGAGAGTATCTCCTGGGGGCCTTAACCTCCCTCCCAGTTCTAGTTTTAACGGGAGAAGACCGCACGTCTCCCTCGTCCCATCCCTCCACTACCATTTGTTCTCCACCCTCATTCCCCAGTTCTACCTCTCTAGTCTTGCAGTTTCTATCATGATGGTGTTTCTGTTTGTGTACACTCGACTCAGTGTTCAGTTTCACAAAACGGAAAACTCTTTCTAAGGTGTTCTGAACCCACTCTACGTACTCTACAGGACATTGTGACCTGTCTCCGGTGGGAAACACACCAAGTTCAACAGTCAAGGGGAGGTTGACCTCTCTCCCAAACATAATCAAGTTCAGTCGGAGTGCACTGAGTGGACTGATGGACAGACGATCTGTAGGCCATCATGATCAGGTCTAAGTGATCACTCCAATCATCTCGCCTCTCATTAACATAGGCTGACAGCATTTGCTGTATCGTGCGGTTCTGTCTCTCCACCATACCATCACTCTGTGGGTGGTAAGGGGTAGTTCTAGTCTTGTCCGCACCTAAGGCTTCACACAAATGTTGAAACAAACGAGACTCAAACTCTCTACCTTGATCAGTATGAATGGTCAATGGGACTCCAAACCTACAAATGAATTCTGTAAGAAGTTTATCCCCTACAGTCTGGGCTGTATGATCAACAAGGCTGTATGCCTCTGCATACTTTGTGTAGTAATCTTCAACCACCATTATGTACTCATAGCCATCGTGAGACATCGGCAAAGGACCCAAAATGTCGATTGCGACTCTTTCGAGCGGCATGCCTACATTCACATGTTGCATAGGAAGTTTAGCCCTTCCCGGTCCTGGTTTCCTTCGTGCACACATGTCACACTGTCTACACCACCTGGCAACATCGTCGGCCATTCCTGGCCAGTACACGTGACGCTTTACGTTTGCTAGTGTTCTGTCGCGGCCAAGGTGACCAGCCGTCTTAGCGTCATGCGACATATTCAACACCTTCTGTCTAACCCCAGCCGGGGCTACCAGTAGCAGTACTTCTTCCTGAGTGAGACTTTTCTCTGACACAACGTATAGCAACCCATCCACTACTCTCAGATTATCCCACTGAGCTATGAGTGTTCTGATAGCAGTGCTATACTTTGAGATCTCTGTCTTCGGGGGTTTCTCCCCTCTAGACTTCAGACTCAGTAGAGTGCTCGTCACTGGATCTTTCTGCTGGAACCCTGCGAGCTCCTCATGAGACCAGACAGAAAACCAGTTACTTTTACAGGGACTAGACTTTGGTACCCCAGGAACACAATCAGACTTACTGTTACCCACTCCCTTGGTTACAGCCTCTGTCTGAACACACTGTTCCACCCTCTTCCTATCCAATAGGAAAGTACCACCACTACCTGCCTGTACATCAGGATCGAATGTAAAAGACTGAACAGACTCAGGGGCATCTTCATTTGACCATGAAGCAGAATTACTCTGAACCGCCTTGTCTGCTCTGACCAGTACATCTTTCCCCTTCCCAGTAGCATCACCTCGACTAGTGACCTCGGGGTCAACTCGCGGGACTTCCTCGTGCGAACATGAGTCAGCGTTCCTCTGCGTACCGCTAGCTACACCCTTGTCAGCTAAGTCTCGGCCACGTGCTTGCGAACGTGTTACTACCCTCACTTGCTTCTGAGTGCACTGTCTGCACTCTTCCCTCTGACAACATCTTCTTGGGATCCGGGACAACCCATCGGCATTACCATGTGACGCACCTTTCCTGTGCTCTATCTGGAAGTCATAGGTGTCCAGAGTAGCTATCCACCTAGCTACCATCCCCTCCGGCTGCTTAAAGTTCTTTAACCATTTCAGCGAACTATGGTCACTGCGAACCAAAAACGGCCTTCCCCACAGGTAATGAGAAAAGTACTCCACGAATCTCACTACGGCGTACAGCTCTCTGTACGTCGTACAGTAATTTTGCCTGGAACTGGACAAAGCACAGCTTGCATAGGCAATGACTTTCTCTTCCCCGTCTTGAATCTGTGCCGACAGGACTGCGCCAATCGCAGTCGCGCTTGCATCAGTGTCAAGAACAAACTTACCCTCCCTAGTAGGGTATGCTAAGACTGGAGCAGAGACTAGTGCTTCCTTCAGTCTTTCAAAAGCGTTCTGACACTTCTCAGTCCAAACAAACTTCTGGTTCTTCTTTGTCAAGTTTGTCAACGGGCTAGCTATATCGGCAAAGCCCTGAATGTACTTTCGGTAGTACGACGCAGTTCCCAGGAACGAACGAACCTCTGAAACGCAAGTCGGCACAGGCCAGCTCGCCACAGCTTCAACTTTCGACTTTTCGCAAGTCGTCCCCTCACGTGCGACTGTATGCCCTAAAAAGGTACATTCATCCTGGAACAATGAACACTTGGAGGGTTTCAGCTTGAGATTTGCATCTCTAAACTTCTGCAGTACAACCCTGAGGTTATACAATGCCTCCTCCTCTGTCTTTCCGAAACAAATGACATCGTCAATGTAGACTAGACACCTCTCAAAGAGAACGCCACTTAGGACTAATTCCATCAGCCTCTCAAAAGTCGCAGGACTGTTACAGAGACCGAAGGGCATCACCTTGAACTGGAAAAGTCCTCTGTGCGTTGCGAACGCAGTCTTTTGTTTGTCATTCTCGTCCATTTCTACCTGGTAGAAACCTTGAGCTAAGTCCAAAGTTGAAAACCAGCATGAACCCGACAATGCATCAAGTGAATCCCCAATGTGGGGCAAAGGGTAGGCATCTTTCTTTGTGCACTCATTCAGTTTTCTGTAGTCTACACAAAACCTAACAGACCCATCTTTCTTTTTGACCAAGACAACATTTGCCGCCCACGGGCTATCACTAGGCTCTATAATATCTTCTTTGAGCATCTTTTCCAACTCTCTATCAACAACCTCTCTCTGGGCCATTGGCAGACGTCGAGGGGGTAGCTTAACAGGCTTACTGTTTGCAGTGTCAATAGTATGTCGGACCTTTCCCGTCCTACCGAGCTGAGTATCTGGGCACATGAAAACATCTTGGAACTCAATAAGAGTGTCCCTCACTTCTCCTTTTGTTTTCTCACTGACCCTTGGAGACAACTTAGTGGCCAAACTTTCAAGATGGCTAGGAAGCTGATCAGAATAAAGCCTTTCCTTTTCTTCACGCTCTTGCGACAAGGAATTTAAGGAAACCGCCGTTTCTACGGTAGCAATGATAGTATCTGCTTTGACTGTCACTTCCCTATCAGATAGGTTAGTGACAGGAACAAACACCTCATTTTTCGTCACGTGAACCAAACACCTGGGGACCTCAAGACTAGTCTCACTTTTAAAAGTATCTAGACCTTCCAGCAGTCCGTCAGTCTTTTCCCCAAAACTGGCCTGAAGAAGAGACCCTTTAACAAACGCCTCGCACGGCCTAGGCGGTACAATGACGGTGTCACACACTTGCACTCTCGCACACGTGTTTACTGCCTCTCTCTTCAGCTGAACCACTTGCGTTCCTATCTGCATAGTACCCTGTGCCAAGTCCAACAGACCACCATATTTCTGCATGAAATCTGTACCCAGGATACCTGCTGAGTTTCCTATGTCCCCAACCACTACACTGTGTCGAAAAGTTTGGTCACCTATTCCCAACTCTAAAGTCGTCTCGCCCCGAATGTCCAAATTCTGTCCGCTAGCTGTACAAAGATTAAGCTTACTTTCCCTCAGTACAGCTCGCGTATCTCTCTCTCTGCCGTCTCAAATGCTGCAGCGCTAAGGACCGTGGCAGCTGACCCGCTATCAACTAAAAACTCAACCACGCCTGCCCCTATCCTTACTGGCACGACATAGCATCCGGTCGTTAACAAAACACACGTACGCGGTCCCGTCTCCATCCCATTAGGAGAGTTATCAACACCTGTCAGATGGCGGGCCGAGTGTCTGACCGCTGGAACCCCGGCCCTCGCCAGTTTTCCTTGCCTGGCGCGTTTTCGTTCGAAGCCTTCTTACTCCCTGTTTGCTCTGGTGCGGTAGTTGGGCACTGCCTAGAGTAGTGACCCTTCTCATTACACCGAAAACAAACTACTGAACCGTTTCTGCTTTTATTTCCACTAATCTGACCCACGGCTTTGGTAACTTTGTCCAGCGACTCAGCTACCTGCTTGCTCAGACTCTGAAAAACCTTCAGCAACTCCTCATGCCCTGAGTCCTTTTTGCTGATGCTTCTAATACTAGTGCCGTTTCCCTTCTCCGTATTTTCTGGTTTTCTCCCGTCAAACCTTTCTTCGAAAGACTCGAACTCACTAGCCAACGCTATCGCCTCATGGATGGATGACGGATGAGATGATGGAACTGGACATGCCTCCTCAAATCCTTCGACGGAAGTCCACTAACAAACTGATCGATCACGATCGTCTCCCTAGCCTCCGGGGGCATCCTAGGGTATGCATCAGAAGCAATGCGATTCAGAGCGAACCCATACTCAGTCACGCTCTCGCCCTTCTTCTTGAACCTTGATCTGAACTCCACACGATGGAGGTTTTCTTTCTCAGCAGGATCGAACCTTCTTTCTAGAGCTGCTTTGATCGCATCAAAGTCTTCTAACTCATGCACACTAAGTTCGCCAAGCACCTGCTGAGCATTACCCCTGAGTGACATAGCAAGATTGACGCCCCTCTCGGCGTAATCCCAACCATTCCATCTGGCACAGGTTTCGAAGTGACGAAGCCAATCTTTCAGACTACCTTTCGTACCCGTGAACACGTCAGGAACCCTCTCTTTCCTGTGTGCAAGACTGTGATTCAAAAACGTACTATTACCCATACTTCTATCCCTGCGAGCACCAATGGATCTATGCCCGTGAGAACGACTGGAACAGCTACTAAACGAACAATCATCGCAACTGCTGCTGCCGCTATGGGAAATAGAAGTCACAGTGCTACGTCTGCTTCCTCTTCTTCTTGACTGTCTCGTAGCAGTCCTGTTCTGTACCAACCAGCTTGGCACTAACAGCCTAAGGAAGCCTAACACCGCACCCATCATGCACACACAGACACAAAGACACAAATGGCAGCTGTGCGTAGTGAAAACGCTGCAGGCTGGCGGTCCAAGCGCCCCAGCTCAGCGGTACCAAACACGTGCGATATCCTGAGTCACGGCACCACTTTTTGTAACCGGACCTGCGGCCCGTTCCTCATTTTAGGTTCAGGGGGAGGCTGGAGATTGCCAAGGAGAGACGCTCACACTGGAATAAACCATTGTCTCTAGTCATCCTCATGTAGTGTGCCTTTCAATGTCAAGTTCCTCGCGTTGTGTTCAAAATCACTACAATCGACCGACCTTGGTATCCAGAAAAAACCCTGTGTTAGTGTTTGGTTGTTTGTCCGCTCCTCAGAGGTAGGTGTGCCGTTTCACTATGCACTTATGCCACTTAAAACAGACACTAGACAAAAGATAAGTGGAGACAGAAGTACACATGTACCAACATGACGAAAACACTGAGGCACGCTCACAAACGCGCGCACTGACCACACTCCGTCCCAGTACATACTCCCATTATAGTGACAAACCAAATAAAGAAATGCATACAGTTTTATTTACACTACCGCATGTTACACATACTGTACACACAAGAACAAACCAAACTGACGCACGACTATGCCTAACCTACGCACTAAACCACAGCTAACTTAGCTACCGGCATAGGCTCAGTACCAATTACCTACAAAAATAAGTTGCACCCTTGCATTAACTTAACTAATACTTGCACTTTGCAGCACAAGAAAGCAA
>JBHNNM010000164.1:0-3820 GCA_048563625.1 Gammaproteobacteria bacterium
AAAAAAAACCCCAGACAAGTCTGAGGCTTTTTAGTGTATAACCCTGGCAGTGACCTACTTTCACATGGGAACTCCCACACTATCATCGGCGATGACACGTTTCACTTCCGAGTTCGGGATGGGGTCGGGTGGTTCCATGTCTCTATGGCCGCCAGGAAAGACGGTTAGATAAAAGAGCAGCGTTCAGCGCTGAGCGTTCAGCGTTGAGACGGACTGCGCCTTATCTCAATTTGTGAAGTAAACCGAACAGTCAGTGTTTATGCTCACTGTTCTTTAAAGCAGAGGCTTCGCTTCTCTTGCTCTGCTTTAGTGCAAAATATCTTTCTTTGTATGCGTTTAAGCGTTTTGTCTATTGTAGCTTTGATTTCTTATCAGCCTTAAACATTCATCTGTGTCATTCAGTCTTTACCTGAACTTAGCGTTATTATCCCGCCTTGCTCTGGCTCTTTCTGAACGCTCAGCGCTGAACGCTTAACGCTGCTCTTCTTCAAAAGCACTTTGCGATATATAGTCAAGACGCACGGGCAATTAGTATTGGTTAGCTTCATGCATTACTGCACTTCAACACCCAACCTATCAACGTCGTAGTCTTCAACGACCCTTCAGGACAGTTAAACTGTCTGGGAGAACTCATCTTGAGGCCTGCTTCACGCTTAGATGCTTTCAGCGTTTATCAGTTCCGAACGTAGCTACCCGGCAATGCCACTGGCGTGACAACCGGAACACCAGAGGTTCGTCCACTCCGGTCCTCTCGTACTAGGAGCAGCTCCTCTCAATTCTCCAACGCCCACGGCAGATAGGGACCGAACTGTCTCACGACGTTCTAAACCCAGCTCGCGTACCACTTTAAATGGCGAACAGCCATACCCTTGGGACCGGCTACAGCCCCAGGATGTGATGAGCCGACATCGAGGTGCCAAACACCGCCGTCGATATGAACTCTTGGGCGGTATCAGCCTGTTATCCCCGGCGTACCTTTTATCCGTTGAGCGATGGCCCTTCCATTCAGAACCACCGGATCACTAAGACCTGCTTTCGCACCTGCTCGATATGTCTGTCTCGCAGTCAAGCACGCTTATGCCTTTGCACAAACCTCCCGATTTCCGACCGGGATTAGCGTACCTTCGTGCTCCTCCGTTACTCTTTGGGAGGAGACCGCCCCAGTCAAACTACCCACCATACACTGTCCCCATCCCCGATAAGGGGACCAGGTTAGAACCTCAAACATACCAGGCTGGTATTTCAAGGACGGCTCCACGATGACTGGCGTCACCGCTTCAATGCCTCCCAGCTATCCTACACAAGTAGGCTCAAAGTTCAGTGCAAAGCTGTAGTAAAGGTGCACGGGGTCTTTCCGTCTAGCCGCGGGTATACTGCATCTTCACAGCAAGTTCAATTTCACTGAGTCTCGGGTTGAGACAGTGTGGCCATCGTTACGCCATTCGTGCAGGTCGGAACTTACCCGACAAGGAATTTCGCTACCTTAGGACCGTTATAGTTACGGCCGCCGTTTACCGGGGCTTCGATCAAGAGCTTCGCGCAAGCGCTAACCCCATCAATTAACCTTCCGGCACCGGGCAGGCGTCACACCCTATACTTCCACTTTCGTGTTCGCAGAGTGCTATGCTTTTAATAAACAGTCGCAGCCACCTGGTCACTGCAACCCCCCTCAGCTTACATCGCGAGGATTTCACCATGGGGGGCACACCTTCTTCCGAAGTTACGGTGCTAATTTGCCTAGTTCCTTAACCCGAGTTCTCTCAAGCGCCTTAGAATTCTCATCCCACCCACCTGTGTCGGTTTGGGGTACGGTTCCTAATAACCTGTGCTTAGAGGATTTTCCTGGGAGCAGAGCATCTACCCACTTCAGTTCCGTAGAACCTCGTCATCACTTCTCGGCATAGAGCGACCCGGATTTACCTAAGTCACATGCCTACCAGCTTAAACCTGGACAACCGTCGCCAGGATGGTATAGCTTTCTCCGTCTCCCCATCGCAGTTATTAGAAGTACGGGAATATTAACCCGTTTCCCATCGACTACGCATCTCTGCCTCGCCTTAGGGGCCGACTCACCCTGCTCCGATTAGCGTAGAGCAGGAAACCTTGGGTTTTCGGCGAGGGGGTCTTTCACCCCCTTTATCGTTACTTATGTCAGCATTCGCACTTCTGATACCTCCAGCAAACCTTACAGTTCACCTTCATCAGCCTACAGAACGCTCCTCTACCATGCATCCATCCGAAGATGATGCATCCGCAGCTTCGGTATATTGCTTAGCCCCGGTAAATCTTCCGCGCAGGCCGACTCGACTAGTGAGCTATTACGCTTTCTTTAAAGGGTGGCTGCTTCTAAGCCAACCTCCTAGCTGTCTGGGCCTTCCCACATCGTTTCCCACTGAGCAATAATTTTGGGACCTTAGCTGGCGGTCTGGGTTGTTTCCCTCTCCACGACGGACGTTAGCACCCGCCGTGTGTCTCCCGTGATTGTACTTCCAGGTATTCGGAGTTTGCATCGGGTTGGTAAGTCGGTATGACCCCCTAACCGAAACAGTGCTCTACCCCCTGGAGTAAGACACGAGGCGCTACCTAAATAGCTTTCGAGGAGAACCAGCTATCTCCGGGCTTGATTAGCCTTTCACTCCTAACCACAAGTCATCCCCTCATTTTTCAACATAAGTGGGTTCGGTCCTCCAGTGCCTGTTACGGCACCTTCAACCTGCTCATGGCTAGATCGCCCGGTTTCGGGTCTAATACCAGCAACTGTCGCCCTGTTAAGACTCGGTTTCCCTACGGCTCCCCTATTCGGTTAACCTTGCTACTGAAATTAAGTCGCTGACCCATTATACAAAAGGTACGCAGTCACAGAACAAGTCTGCTTCCACTGCTTGTACGCATACGGTTTCAGGTTCTATTTCACTCCCCTCTCCGGGGTTCTTTTCGCCTTTCCCTCACGGTACTGGTTCACTATCGGTCGGTAAGGAGTATTTAGCCTTGGAGGATGGTCCCCCCATATTCAGACAGGATGTCACGTGTCCCGCCCTACTCAGTTTCATCTATTATGCACTTTCGTGTACGAGACTTTCACTCTCTATGGTGGCACTTCCCAGAGCCTTCCACTAACACATAATAAACTTTTGGGCTGTTCCGTATTCGCTCGCCGCTACTAACGGAATCTCAATTGATTTCTTTTCCTAAGGGTACTTAGATGTTTCAGTTCCCCTCGTTTGCCTCTTTATCCTATGTATTCAGATAAAGATAACTGGCTTACACCAGCTGGGTTCCCCCATTCGGAAATCTCTGACTTTAACGGATGTTTGTCACCTCATCAGAGCTTATCGCAGACTACCACGTCCTTCTTCGCCTCTTACCGCCTAGGCATCCACCGTATGCGCTTAATCTCTTGACTATATATCACAAAGTACTCTCGCCTTTTGAATTCGAAAATACTACCTCTTGCAATATATAAAGATTGCTTCGTAACTTTCTTCTAAGAGTTTACTTCTATTCTAACCCCTCATTACAAGAGACAAAATAAAAGCCTTCTTAAGAAACTTCTTTCTACAATTGAGCTTTGTCTAACTACCCTAAGGCAGTTAAACATGCTTGTAGACGCATACCCTTGATAGGTATTCCACAGGTCTCATCACAAAACCCGCTTCGTACCCACCTAGATACTTTTGCGTTGGTTTACTTCACTGATTGTTAAAGAGCATTACCCTTATCCGAAGATATGAGCAATTCTAATCTATCAAAAAAATAGATTAATTATAAACACATGACCTATTGTCGTTTTACTGTGTATCTATAATTAATCTCTCTTTTT
>JBHNNM010000165.1:0-5867 GCA_048563625.1 Gammaproteobacteria bacterium
GCTTAATGGTTATGAGCTGGTTGCAGAAGAAACAGATGCGGTATTTATAATAGAATCTTTAGCTTCCGGAGATGTCAGTGAGGAAGAACTGTCTTTATGGATTAAAGACAACTCTCACCCTGTAACCCCCAAAAAAATGGTTGACTCATAGCGGGAATATATATTGGACAATGAATATTCTGATAGCACCGGATTCTTTTAAGGGCAGCCTAAGTGCGGCAGAGTTCTGTAATATTGCAAATCGGGTTTTGCAGAAATATTCAGATTCTGTCACTACCAGCTTAATGCCGCTTGCCGATGGCGGTGAGGGTACTATAGAAGCAGTACAGGCCTGCCTTAAAACCAGAAAAATTTTAATAAAAGTACATAATGCCATTGGCATCCATACCACAGCCAGTTATGCCTTTATAGATAAAGATCAGAGCGATAACCCTTATGGTAAAGCCACTGCCATTATTGAAATGGCTCAGGCTTGCGGTTTACCGGATATTCCTGCCCCAAAACGCAACCCCATGAAAACCAGTAGTTTCGGACTTGGTGAACTGATTAAACATGCTCTGGATACCGGCGCACAGCATCTGATCATTGGTCTAGGTGGCAGTGCCACCAATGACGGCGGCACTGGTATGCTGTCAGCTCTGGGTGTTCAGTTCTTTAGTAAAGACGGTTAATCCATTATACCGGCAGGTGCAATGCTGGAACAGATTGATAATATTGACACTGCCCATCTGGATCCCCGCCTGAAAGACTGCACTATTACGATTGCCAGTGATGTCAGCAATCCTTTACTGGGAGAGCAGGGGGCAACCCGGGTTTTTGCACCACAAAAAGGGGCTGATGCTCAAATGGTCGAGGCTCTGGAAAAAGGAATGTTAACCTATGCTTATAAGACTATCCAGACTCTGGGCCTGTCAGATGAGTTATATAATACACCGGGAAGCGGGGCAGTCGGTGGACTGGGTTTTGCTCTGCTGGCCTATTTAAATGCTGAAATACAAAGCGGCTTTGAATTACTGGCCAAACTGTCAGGACTGGATAAACTTCTGGCAAATGCAGATACCCGGCCAGATATAATTATTACCGGAGAAGGTCACTTTGATCAGCAAAGCCTGGGAGGAAAACTAACCGGCTCACTGATTAAACGGGCTGAGCAATATCATATTCCGGTTAAAATCATCTGCGGCGATTACAGCAGGGGAATAGAACAAAACCTGAATTCCGGTATCCAGATAATCAGCCTGAAGGATGAGGACATACTCCTTGAACAGGCCATTGCAAACACTACTGGAACAGAAACTTTCTGAACTAATCAGGCTAATACACGCAGGCTGAATGTTTTTAATGAAAATTCCGCCAAAGAAGCATAAAATACCTCTTTTTCTTATGTATTGATTCCAGAGGAAGTATTTTGGTTGAAATAGGGGTAATTGCAGCAGGTGGAGCACTGGGCGCAGTGATGCGTTTCTGGGTGTCCTCAGCGGTATATGCTTGGCTGGGACGGGGCTTTCCATGGGGAACGCTGAGTGTCAACCTGTTAGGCTCCTTTATTATCGGGCTGGCTTTTGTCATGCTGACGGAGCGTCTGACGGTTGGTTCTGAAATCCGTGCCTTTATTATGATCGGCTTTCTTGGCGCATTCACCACCTTTTCTACTTTTTCTCTGGAAACCCTAGCCCTGATGCAGGAAGGGCTGCTCCTTAAAGCGGCCATGAATATACTGATCAGTGTGGTTTTATGCATTATTGCTACCTGGTCAGGTATGCTGCTGGCACGTTCACTTTAGCATAGGTTTGCAAGTAAATATGGCAAAAAAAATCAATAAACAGGCAGTAACACTGGTGCGGGTGTATACAGATGACAGTAACGGTCATATCAGTAAAACCCTGGAGCAGTTACATGACAGAGGTGATGTTATCGGCACCACCATCTTTCGTGGTGTGGCCGGGTTTGGTGATCAGGGGCATATACATCAGAGCACTCTGCTGGATATTTCCGGCCATCTGCCGGTGCTTATTGAGTTCTATCACCGCAGTGACAAGGCTGAAGAGCTGATTAACTTTATTCATGAGCAAATAGAAAATGCTCATATTATCTACTGGGATGTAAACCTTTCTTTTGAGCATCTGGATTAACTTTTTACTATTTAAACATTAGACCGAGAACAGAACACTATGCTGGACCCCAAACTTTTACGTACTCACCTGCAGGACGTCGCCGCCCAGTTAGCCCGTCGTGGCTTTCAACTGGATACCGATAAACTGGCGGATCTGGAAGCACAACGCAAAATCATACAGGTAAAAACCCAGGAACTGCAGGCTGAACGTAAAGCCAAATCAAAAGCCATTGGTATGGCCAAGAAAAATGGTGAAGATGTCAATGAAATTCTGGCAGCCGTGGCCCAAACCGGAGAACAGCTTAAGGCAATGGAGCAGCAGCTCAAACAGCTGCAGGATGAAACCAATGATATCTTAATGCGTATTCCCAATGTTCCTCATGAAACTACGCCCGACGGCAAGGATGAAAATGACAATGTTGAACTGCGTAGCTGGGGTGAAATCCCGCAGTTTGATTTTGAAATTAAGGATCATGTGGATCTGGGGGCCGCACTGGGCACGGGCTGGAATGGCAAGGGCGGTCTGATGGATTTTGAAACGGCGGCCAAATTATCCGCTTCCCGTTTCAGTACCTTAAAAGGGCCGCTGGCACGGATGCATAGAGCACTCATCCAGTTAATGCTGGATACTCATACTGAACAGCATGACTATAGTGAAACTTATGTTCCCTACCTGGTGCGTCCCGATGCGCTCAGGGGTACCGGCCAGCTGCCCAAGTTTAAGGAAGATCTTTTTGCCGTGGACGGGGATGAGGAAACCCTGGCTGCCGATAAACAATTGCATCTTATTCCGACCGCCGAAGTCCCAGTGACCAATATGGTGCGTGAATCCATTCTGGAAGAATCTGAACTGCCTTTACGTCTGACGGCGCATACCCCCTGTTTTCGTTCCGAAGCCGGTGCTTATGGCAAGGATGTACGCGGCTTGATCCGTCAGCACCAGTTTGAGAAAGTGGAAATGGTACAGATTGTTAAACCGGAAGACTCCATGCAGGCACTGGAAGAATTGCTCGGTCATGCCGAAGTGATTTTACAGAAACTGAAACTGCCCTACCGTGTAGTGGCTTTATGTGCCGGCGATATTGGTTTTTCCGCGACCAAAACCTATGATCTGGAAGTCTGGGTTCCGGCCCAGGAAACTTATCGCGAAATATCTTCCTGCAGTAACTTTGGTGATTTTCAGGCCCGGCGGATGCTGGCCCGCTGGCGTAATAAAGCCAACAGTAAACCAGAGCTAGTGCATACCATTAACGGCTCCGGTCTTGCTGTGGGCCGTACCCTGGTGGCCATTATGGAAAACTATCAGCAGGAAGACGGTTCCATTAAAGTCCCCGAAGTGCTTATCCCTTATATGGGCGGTGTGGATATTATCCGCTAAGCACCTCCTGATAACCAGCCCGAATTCGTGATCCCTAAAATTATTCCCCGAAATGCACCAGTGGATGCCGCTGAACTGATCCAGCGGCTTTCCCTGTCTCCGGTACAGGCTCGTATTGTGGCCAACCGTATGGATGGTCTGCAGTGGCAGGTGGATGAACTGGTTAAAGCGTCCCTACAGCATATTGCACCGCCGCATCTGCTCAGTGACAGCGACATGGCTGTTGAACGTATAGCCCAAGCCATAAAAGATAATGAACGTATTGGTCTGCTGACCGATTATGATGTTGACGGGATTACTTCTCATGCCATTTTATTTTTTGCCCTGAAAGATTATTTTAATGTGCCTGAACAGCGTATTCAGCATCTTATCGGTCATCGCATTGATGACGGTTACGGCATCAGCCAGGGGCTGACAGATCGTATTCTGGCACTGGACAATCCGCCGCAGCTTATTATTACCGCAGACTGCGGTTCTTCTGATGAAGCACAGATTGTGCAGCTGACAGATCAGGGTATTGATGTAATAGTAACGGATCACCATGCCATACCACAGGAAGGTATCCCGGCTTCTGCTCTGGCAACCATTAACCCGACCCGTGACGACTGTGCTTATCCTGACAGTACCATTGCCGGGTGCATGGTGAGCTGGTTGTTAATGAGTTATCTGCGTGCCAGACTGATTGAGGACGGAGAACTGGACTCCTCTGCACCCAAATTATCCGCACTGCTGGATTTTGTCAGCCTGGGTACTGTGGCCGATGCGGTATCGCTGTCCAGCCCCATTAACCGTGCTGTGGTAAAAGCGGGTCTGCAAATTATGAACAAGCTGCAGCAGCCCAGCTGGCAGGCTATGCAGCGCTTGTTGGACAGAGAGTTTCAGCCTTTTACAGCTGAAGACCTGGGCTTTCAGATTGGTCCCAGAATTAATGCCCGCAGCCGAATGTCCGATCCCTATATGGCCCTGCATTATCTGTGTACCGCTTCACTTTCCGAAGCCCTGAACAAACTTTCTGAACTGGATAAGGATAACCAGGACCGCAAGGAAACGGAAAAACAGATGCTGGATATTGCCTTTGAGCTGGCAAGAAAACAGCTTAAAAAACAGGCCTGGTCACTGGTCATCTATCATCCAGATTTTCATGCCGGTGTGCAGGGTATTGTTGCTTCCCGTCTAATGGAAAAATTTGGCCGGCCTGTTATTGTCCTGAGTCCGGCCAGTGACCCGGATGTTTTAACCGGTTCGGCCCGTACCATTCCTGCTATCCATATTCGTGAGGCCATAGAAACCGTCAGCAATCAGGATGAAAATCTGGTGCTGGGCTTTGGCGGGCATAAGGGTGCTGCCGGTCTAAAAATACCTGGAGACAGTCTTGAGTGCTTTAGTGAGTTGTTTGATAAAGCCATAGCTGAGCAGGTAAAAGCCTCTGTTCTGGATGAAAATGATGCGCTGAGGCCGGTTATTTTAACCGATGGAATACTGGCTGAATCAGAAATCAGTTTTGAAACCATTGCTGAACTTAAAGGCCTTGAACCTTATGGTAGAGAATTTGAAATGCCGGTATTTGAGGGTGATTTTATGGTGCAGAGTATCCGGGCTATCGGTTCAGAGGGTATTCATCTAATGCTGCAGCTGGCAACAGAGTCCGGCAGTTTTCGGGCCGTCTGGTTTCGGGCTCTGGAAAATAAAAGCAATTCTTTTCCCTTTAAAGAGGGGGATGAAATACATGCGGTTTATCAGTTAAAGGAAAACTACTACCGGGGTAATTTTTCTGTACAACTGCACCTGATTTATGCACAAAAAATTCCATTTATTACTTAAAAAAATGGAAATGTACTATAATTTACTCATTAAATGTAAGGTATTATGAAAAAAATACATTTTTTGCTGCTATTAGTCGTTTTTCTTACAGGATGCAGTAATGATTACGAAGATCGTCTTGAAATTTCAGTTAATGCATGGATTGGTTATACACCGATTTTTTATGCTTATGATAAGGGTTGGCTGGAGCCGTATAATATAGAGGTTCTGAATCTGGTTTCCCTAGCTGAAAGCATGTATCTCTACGATTCAGGAAATTCAGATGCCCTGACTGGCACACAGTATGAATTCAAGCAGCTTAAAAAGACCCACCCCGGATTAACACCATTAATGCTTTTTGACCGCTCCAATGGTGGTGATATGATCCTTTCCAACCTGTCAATTGATGAGTTAAAGCAAACTGATAAGATGATTGATGTTTATCTAGAAATAGATTCCATTAATTCAGAATTAATCAAAGACTTTTCCAGTTATTATAAAATTAATGAGCATAAGCTTCGTTATATCAATAAAGACCAGGCTGTAATTGCCAAACTCAAATATATGTCCTCTGAG
>JBHNNM010000166.1:0-5867 GCA_048563625.1 Gammaproteobacteria bacterium
AATAAAAAATATAAACGGCAGTTATTCCGGTGTTATGGGCCTGCCAATTTTTGAAACAGCACAATTGCTGAAACAGTTTAATATTAACCTCTTATAAAATGGCTTTACGGGAAATGCACATCCTACAGGTCAGTTATTTTTAAAATTTTCAGGCTATATGCAATGAGTGATGAACTACTGATCAATGTAACGCCCCAGGAGACACGTGTTGCAACCATTGAAAACGGTATGCTCCAGGAAGTTATTATTGAGCGGGCCAGCCGGCGTGGTCTGGTGGGTAATATTTATAAAGGCAAGGTCTGCCGGGTACTGCCCGGTATGCAGGCCGCTTTTCTTGATATTGGCCTGGACAGGACGGCTTTTCTGCATCTGTCAGATATTATTGCTGCAGATGAAAAAAAATCCGATGAACAGGAACTGACTATTACCGATGTGCTCAGGGATGGTCAGGATATCCTGGTGCAGGTGGTAAAAGATCCTATGGGTACCAAAGGTGCCCGCCTGACTACTCATATTACTATACCGGCACGATACCTGGTTTATATGCCTAACTCATCTCATATCGGAGTTTCTCAGAAACTGGAAGATGAAACCGAGCGTGAGCGTTTAAAAGGTATTATCAAGACCTTTTTACCTGAGTTTAACGGCGGTGGATATATTGTCCGTACGCTAGCAGAAGGTATTTCAAAAAAAGCGGTACATGCGGATATGGCTTTTCTGCAGAAATTGTGGGGTTCCATCCAGGAAAACAGTAAAGCGGTCCCGATTGGTTCGCTGGTTTATGAAGACCTGCCCCTGGCCATGAAAGTCATGCGCGATATTGCAGACAGTAATATTGATGCCATTCGTATTGACTCCAGGGAAACTTATAATAAGGTGATTAAGTTTGCCAATAAGTTTATTCCTGAACTGGCACCGAGAATTGAATATTACCCGGGTGAACGGCCTATCTTTGATCTTTACGGGGTAGAAGATGAAATTCAAAAAGCATTGCAGTCCAAAATCAAACTGAAATCCGGCGGTTACCTGATTATTGATCAAACCGAGGCCATGACAACGGTAGATATCAATACCGGCGGTTATGTTGGCAATCGCAACCTTGAAGAAACCATATTTAAAACCAATCTGGAAGCTACCCAGGCTATCGTCAGACAGCTCAGGCTGCGTAATCTGGGCGGTATTATTATTATTGATTTTATTGATATGAAAGATGCCGAACATCGACGTCAGGTCTTGCGGGCTTTTGAAAAAGCTCTGCAAAAAGACCACGCTAAAACCTGCATTACCGAAGTGTCTAACCTGGGGCTGGTGGAAATGACCCGCAAGCGAACCAGGGAAAGCCTGGAGCATATTTTATGTGAGCCCTGTCCGGTCTGTAATGGTAAGGGTACGCTTAAAACCGTTGAAACGGTAGCCTTTGAAATATTTCGTGAAATAATTCGTGAAGCCCGGCAGTTCGATACTCCGAAACTGCTGGTGCTGACCTCCAGAAAAGTGGGTGACTATTTAATGGATGAAGAATCATCAGCCATTGCTGAACTTGAAGAATTTATGCAGCGCTCTATCCAGCTGCAGATAGACAATGAATACAATCAGGAACAGTATGATGTGGTACCTATGTAGTGTCCATCCGGAAATTGCCTTCCTGGCAATTTCCGGAAAGCAAAAGAAAAAGTGTGATTTTTCTTTTGCTCCATTTTCAACGACTTACTGTCGTCAAAAATGATCGGCACATCCCTGTGCCGCCAGTGTGCATCAATAAATGGATGCACACTATGTAATATCAATAGCCCTTATTGTATCTTAGAGTGAACCATTCTGAATGGAACAAAGTGAACCAATGTCATCCGAAGCCAAAGCCGCCAGAGCAGAACAGTATCCTGCAATGGAGCAAAACGGCTTTGTATAAAGTATGGCGCTTTCATCATAACCTGATTATTCTTATTCTGGTGCTGCTGGCTGTATTATTACTTCTGGTACGCGGGCTGGCTCTTTATCTTGAATCCAATCCACAGTTAATAGAACGTTTTATCGAACAGCAACTGGAACAGTCGGTTTCTTTTGATAATGTTAAAATAAACATTGATCTGCTTTACCCTTCGATTTATCTGAAAAATTTTGTTATCCAGTATAAGGATAAAAATTCTTCTCGCTTCAATTTTCATTCGGCATCCATATCCATTGATACCATCCAGTCCCTGTTAAAATCCCAGCCAATTATTAATACCCTAAAACTGGATGGTTTTCATGCTCTTATCCAGCGCAATAAACAGGGTAAGTTTCTGCTCTCAGAGATGCCACTGTACGGTAATAATGCTATTGACAAAAATGCAGCACAGAATAATCAGCCTGCCTATTTAAAACTGCTTAACCAGTCTAATTTTATTATTACCCACAGTGAAATTTACTTTGTTGATGAAACTGAAGAATATCCAAACGTACTGCTTAATGATGTTAATATAAGAATGCGCAACCAGAGTGAGCGGCACCAGGTCAGTATTACAACATCCATGAACGAGACCGGTGTCAGGGCAGAACTCAGGCTGGATTTTAAGGGGTCGGTTAATAAACTTAAACAATGGAATGGTCAGATATACAGCAATCTTGAAGGACTGGATCATCCGACTTTACTGTACCTGTTGGGTGAACAGTTTATTCAGCTGGAAAATTATGAGCTGGATAACATTGATATGGGGATGCGTAGCTGGGCTTTAATAAAACACGGTAAATTACAGAGTATTCAGGGTAAAGCTTATATTAATGACGCACAGTTAAAGCGTGAGGATACCAAAGGGCTGATTTATTTTAATCGTATAGATGGAAACTTCCGCTTTAAACGGCATAAAAAAGTACGTACAGACTGGGTAGCGGATTTTTTTGATGTTAATTTTAATATTGATGGAAAAATCATTTCCAATAAAAGAATACAACTCCATTTCAGAAACCTGAATTCAAAACCTTCTATGCAGGTTTATTTAAACCGTTTACAGTTTGGCGAGATTAACCATGTTATTAACTTCTTTTCCCCGGAAAGTTTCAGTAAAACCCTTTATCAGCATATAAAACCCCGGGGTGAGCTGAAAAATCTTAAAGCGGATATTACTTTTAAGAACCTGGATATGCCTATTGATATAAGCGATTATCAGGTCTCTCTGGAATTGAATGATTTTGGTTTAAATGCCCTGCACAGTATACCGAAAATACGCAATTTATCAGCTAGCCTGTTATTAAACAGGAACAGAGGACGGGCTTACGTCAATAGCCATGATATGAGTATTTATCTTAAATCCCTGTTTCGTGATACCTGGCCTGTGGATAAACTGGGTGCTGAAATCTACTGGCAGAAAATGGAACAGCAGTGGCTGCTGGGGGTAAAGGATGTTGATTTTAGCAATCCGCATCTTAAAGCTCAGGCGGATTTAAAACTTTGGTTTCCTGAAAACGGCCCGCTATTAATGGATCTTAGCGGTTATTATCAGGATGCCAATGTTAAGTACACGTCCTTTTATCTGCCGGCACATATTATGAATCAGGGGCTGGTTAAATGGCTGGATAATGCCATTGTTTCGGGATGGGGAACGGACGGTGGCGTAGTGTTCAGAGGAGAAGCCAGTCAGTTTCCCTTTGAGGATTATTCCGGCACCATGGATATTGTGTTTAACACCCGGGATGTAGAGCTGGATTATACACCCGGCTGGCCGAAACTGCAGGACATCCGTTCGCAGATACAGTTTACCGAACAGGGCATGTGGATAGAGTCCGATTACAGCCGGATTTTTTCTTCTATATCAAGAAATATACATGCGGATATACAGGACTATGATGAGTCGATTTTACGACTTAACGGTGATATTGACAGTACGATTAAAGATGGTATTCATTTTTTAAATCAGTCTCAGCTGGCCTCTGCAGATGTTACAGCAATGCTGGATGCTCAGGGTAAAATTGATATTAATTTAAACCTGGTTATTCCAACTGAAGAAGGAGAGCCAGAGGCCAGGGTTAAAATCGCCTTGGACAATATTGATTATTATCCACCTGGCTTTGATCGCAGGCAGGGAATGGTCAGTGAACTCAATGGCGTAGTACAGGTACACAATCAGGATATTAATGCTGAAAAACTGACTGCCAGAATTATGGGTAATAAGGCTAAGGTTCGTATTAAAAGTTCACACGGAATACATCGAAACAGCAAGAAGAATATATCTCCGGATATCAATATTGCCATCGATACCCGGATTTCGGTTGACCAGCTAAAAAAATATAAAGTGATCCCTGAAAACATATCGAACCTGAGTGATTATATTTCCGGACACAGTCATGTCAATATTGATGTGAATCTGCCCAATGAACATCGGCCTTTTGCACTTTCTGTGGTTTCAGGCCTTATGGGAATAGAATCAAAACTGCCTTTTCCATTTTCTAAAACAGCCGGAGAATCTCATAGTCTGCAGGTATCTTATACCGACAGCAGAAATCCTAATCTGGCCTTTTCATATTCCAGTATTATTTCTGCACTGTTTACTATTAATGGGGAGGCTGAATCGTTGCAGTTAATTAAGGGTGCTGTGCAGTTTGGGACAGGACAGGCTTATTTACCCACCAGGAAAGCTCTGAAGCTGAGCGGCAAGTTGCCTTTGCTGCCTTATAGTCAATGGCAAAAAGTGATAAGTTCATTGTCTGATCATGTTGAAACTAAAAATAATAGAGCTCCCATTAAGGTAAACTGGAAAACACCTGTGGAGCTGGCTTTAACTGCAGTGGTACTGCCCGAACCGGATGTGGAAAATGATTCTGCAGAGACCAGCTCCAGTGCCAAATCAGAACCAGAAAAAAGTTATTTAAGCCCCCAGAATATGCCGCTTGTTAATGGTTATATCCAGTCCCTTAAGCTGGCTAACAGTGATTTAGGCAAATTAACTATAAAAACTTCCCGTATTGATAAAAGTATTGTTCTGGATGCTGTGAAACTTAAAGGTGATATACTGACTTTTTCAGGCAAGGGAAAATGGCATCACTGGAATAGTTTGCCGGAAATGGATATGGAAGGGACTCTGGATATCAGTTACTTTGAGGATTTTCTGGATATGCTGGGTTATGATCAATTAATGCGAGGCGGTAAAGCCAGGATATCCGGTTACCTTAGCTGGCCGGGTGGTCCAGCCGATTATTCAAAGGATGTTATTGAAGGTAAACTATCCATCAAAGTGGAAAAAGGTGCTTATCTGGAAGGTAAGCCGGGAGCGGCCGGACGTATCCTGGGACTGTTAAATATGAATGCACTGGCACGGCGAATTTCACTTGATTTCACTGATGTCTCTGATGAGGGATATGAATTTGAAAAAATTAAGGGTGATTTTCGTATTACTAGGGGCAATGCCTATACTGATAATTTTATGGTTCAGGCACCCAGTGCTAAAATTCTGGTGACCGGCAGGGTGGGGCTGGCGGCGGAAGATTATGATGAAAAAGTGCTTGTGGTACCGGAAATTTCTGCAACTTTACCTATTGCCGGCGCTGCTGTTGCAGGACCGGCGGGAGCGGCTGTTGCTTGGGTGGGACAGAAATTATTAGGTTCACAGCTCAATAAAGTGACTGCGATGAGCTATACTGTTACAGGCAGCTGGTATGATCCAGTGATTAAGAAAGGTGAGCTGTCTGATAATACCCTGGAAAATTTAAAAAATCTGTTTGGTCTTGAGGATGAGTCAAAGATGATCATGCCTGAGGTGAAAGAAGAACATACTCATTAACTGTTTGAATGGGTGACATTACCGGGTAAACTTGTAATTCCAGTACTGATCGATGAAACTATAGATTCTATCAGGATGGTAAAAACAGTACCGGATAAAGACATATAACACTAG
>JBHNNM010000167.1:0-5856 GCA_048563625.1 Gammaproteobacteria bacterium
CGCTATGATAAGCTGGAAAGAAACTATGCCAGTACATTAGCGTTAGGCTGTTGTATGGTGTGGCTTCCTATGTGGAATGGTTAAATTTTGTACACAAAAGATCAACAGCCCCTAATGAAATCGGTATTTTTATTTTTAGAAATTCCTTTTTTGATAAATTGTATCTGGTGGATCCTTGAGCCAATCGTCTTATTTCTCTTCTAAAAAATGAACTTCTAAAAAAATATTTTAGGTATAAAGCTGAAAATGTTTTGCTATCCCTTAATCTAAAACCAAAACAAAAACTATTTAGATAAACTGTACCTAAATCTTCAATAACAACAGAACTAATTCCAACCTCATCAGGTGTTTCAGAAGATATTGTAAAAATCACATCATTAACATTAACAATATTTTGTTTTTCATCGGGTTTAATATCAACATAATCAATACCATTGGGATCAATTTGATAGTTATTGTAAACATTTAAATATGTAATATATGGTTTTCCTTTTCCAAAATCAGAGCCTTTTTTGCCAGATAGTCCCCCATACACAGAACCTAATTCAGCAAGTTTCACTTTGCTTTGTTTGTTAGCAATAGAGTTAATCAATTCATTCATTAATCTTGTTGCGGCAATTTTACTTGATGAATAAGCATTCTCTGCTCTAATGTAACACTCCTCCACCTTCTCCAGTACCTCCAAAATCTCTTTCTGGCGTTCAATCGGCGGGAGGGGGAATTCAAACTCAGCTAAAGATTTCCATTTTGTTCTTGGAGAAAGTGACCCTGATGAGGTCTGGACTGCCCAATCAAAAAAAGCATCTGATTGAACAATAAAAGGCAGTAGTCCCGGAATGATCTTTCCTGGCATCTCTTCAATTACAATAATATCACCTGAGCAAATACCATCAAAATCAGCAATAGCTGCTTTTCTCTGATAGGCTCGGCGTTTCCCAAATAGAATCTGACCGGCAGTAAAACGGCGTGTAAAACTGGGATTATCTTCTACAATGTTTCCCTTTCTGGTAATACGAAGCGACTGTGGATCGAGATGTTCCAAACCGATATAAAACTCCAATCCATCTTCAACTGGCGTTTTTCTGGTTATCTTGACTTCTCTGGCAATCTCCTCGAACTTAACAATTTGCCATCCGTCTTTTATCTGCTTTTCCGTTAGTTTAACTGCCATAATTACACCTGTTTTCCTGATCCTGCTTTCTGGTAACGCACCGGCTTTAACAGCTTGATAATCTTATTTTCATTCACAGCCTTCTTCAGCCATACATTAAGCTGGGTTTTATTCACATCCAGCAGTTTTGCCAGTTCATCACTGCTCATAGCAGTTTCCAGTTGCTTTAAAATAACAGGTAAAACAGCTTCATAAATGGAAGTTGGAATGGATGAAGGCAGAAGGATGCAGGATGAATCGTTTTGAATTAAATTATCTTTTAATTTGTTGATTATCCCTGCCTTTTCAGAAGTGGTACGGTTATTCTGATTTATTGTTGCAGCAGGTTCTTCTATATTTTTAGTAACATCAAAAAGAGTCGGCTGTTTAACTTTTTCTTGCGGTTTATTGTTTGCAGCTATTTCAGCAAGCAGTACTTTTAAACTGTTTTTTTCAATGGTTTCCGGCCATTCTATGGCTCCTAATTCGAGTAACTTGCTATTTCCCTGAGGCACATTGCTTCCGGTTCTCACAAAAACCGTTCGTGGATTATCCCGTCTAAGCTCTTCTGTGGCACCATTCCAAGTTCCACCCTTTTTATATTCAGCACTAACAACTAACCCATAATCGGCCATGGCATAGATCAACTTGTTTCGTCCCATAGCGGTTCCCACGGTAAAACGGGCATTGGGATGGTATGGCGAAATCAGTAAGAGTCGCCCATCGGCAATCGCATGTCGATACTTCCGTTCCACACTTTTCTTTAAAAGATTTTCAGCAAGAATGCCTATGGTCACACCTCCGGCCTCAAGTGCTGCCGTCATGGAGATTTGATCCACACCGCGAGCGCCTCCTGAAACAACAGGCATTTGATTGTAGGCACAGAGTTCTGCGACCTGACGAGTAGAGGCTTCACCCGCCTGATCCACATTGCGAGAGCCAACGATGCCAAGTCCACCACCACTCAACAGAGAGCGATCTCCCACACCGAACAATAACGGTGGAGCCTTGTCTTTAAGATGTTTTTTGTAGCGGGCCGGATAGTTTGTATCGCTTCTGCTGATAATCCATATCCCGTTACGCTGCCATTCCTCTACAGCAAAACCAAGCTGGACACCTCGTCCAAGCAGGGATTTCAAGCGCTGTTTATCTATGCCAGAGCCCATAGATGCTTCGGTAATATCTTCTTTTTGCAATAGATCACCGGGGCGCATTTTTACCTCGATAAGCCAGCGAACAAGCGATGAATACTCTGTTAATGACAGTGGCTTCTCGGAGCGATCTTTTCCGAAAAAACCGCACAGCAGGATAATCGCTTTTGTATCTTCTGTTAAAAAGTCGTTCATTATCAGTCCATCCTTGGCGAGTTTAAGGCTAATGCCATTGGATATACTTTGGTACAACCCGCTTGACGCAATAAGGCCGATGCCACGGTGAAAGTCCACCCGGAATCGATCATGTCATCGATTAACAGGCATTCTCCGTCCAGACACTGCTCAGTAATCGCAAAAACGCCATCAAGTTTTTTGACCTGCTGGTAGCTGTTTTCCATATATTTTTGTTGACTGTTAGCGCGAACCTTTTCGATGCATGGAACAAATGGCAAGCCAAGTGCATCTGCCAGACGTGCAGCAAAATCGGGTACCAGCTCAGGGTGGTTCAGTGATGGGATGCAGGTTACCCATTTGGGAGCAGGATCGGGAGACCATGCATGCAGCATCTCCACACAGGCCGCTACCAGTTCGTTGGCAAATCGATTGGTCTGGTATTTACCATGCGCAACAAGCTGACCCCATCCCGCATCACGCCATAGGCTTAATGCACGGCCTTCCTCAGCCTGTTGATCCTGCGAAATTCGATATCCACTCAATGGAGATAGAGTAAACATATTGGAGGCAGGCCACTGCTTTCTTGGCGGAAGTGGTTGATAACTTCTGCGAAGGAACAGTCCAGCCCGGTTGGCGAGATCGTCGTCATAGGTCTCATCCAAGAGCAAATCCGGGTTGCAGCTTTTGCATTGTCCACAGGCCGTTGATGATGGGTCATCCAAGGCTGCCTGTAAAAACGCCATTAAGCAGTCAGCATGCTCCATGTATTCACGCATCTGCTGTTGTTCTGCCCGTCTTATTTCGGTAATCGCATCAATGTATTCCTGGTCGATCTGGTAGGAAGAAGCAGTTGCGGTGACCTGCCATTTAGTTCCGATCTTTGTTATCGGTGATGGCGATTCAACAGTGAGAAATTTTAGCGTCTTATCGATCTGGCCTTTTCGCAAATTCAGCACTCTCTGCATCTCTGGCACAGAAAGTCCGTTATCAGATTCATCCAGAGCATTCAGAATTTCTGATATATGCTGCTGGGGCGGGAAAGCATTCCGTATAAAGAAGTCGGCAATATGATCATCCTCTTCACCACAAAGCAGGATGCCATAAGCTTCATCGACAGCACGACCGGCTCTACCAACTTGCTGGTAATAATGCACGACAGATGCCGGGCGTTGAAAATGAATAACGAATCCAAGGTCAGGTTTATCAAAGCCCATTCCAAGAGCTACCGTTGCAACCAGCACCTTGATTTCATTATTCAGGAGTTGTTGTTCCAGCTCTTCTCTTTCATCAGCAATTCCTGCATGATAAGCTCTGGCATTAATTTCATTAATCTGAAGCCATTCTGTAACTCTTTCAGCATCACGCTGAGTAAGTGTATAAACTATTCCGCTTCCGGTAAGTGATGGAATTGTTTGTACCAGCCAGGCCATTCGAGCTGCCGGGCTGGGCATATTGATATTCTGGAGTTTCAGACTTTGTCTAACCAATGAGCCACGCTGAACAATGATATTCTCACCCAATTGTGATTTAACATCATTTACAACCCGGTCGTTTGCCGTTGCCGTGGTCGCAAGAACAGGAACATTTGATGGTATTGCCTGCAGCACACGCACGATACGACGATAATCCGGCCTAAAGTCGTGTCCCCAGTCTGAAATACAATGGGCTTCATCGATAACAAACAACCCGATATTTCTGGCAATATTTGCCAAGATGTTCTGGCGGAAGTCATCATTTGCCAATCGCTCCGGTGAGATTAAAAGTACATCCACCTGATTTAAAGCCAACTCATTCTGGATCTGTTCCCATTCCTCATTATTGGTGCTGTTTATGGTACGGGCTGTTACTCCAATTCTCCCTGCTGCTTCGAGTTGATTCCGCATTAACGATAATAAGGGAGAAATTAGAAGAGTCGGTCCAGCGCCTTGTTCACGCAATAATTTTGTGGCAAGAAAATAGACCATACTTTTTCCCCAGCCAGTACGCTGTACGACAAGGACACGGTTTTTATTTAATAGCTGCTCAATGCTTTCCCATTGGCCATCACGGAAAGAAGCCTGAGGGTTATTCAGAGCCGTTTTTAGATATGTTTCTGCTTGTTGTCTCATACTCACACCTCAATCCCAATTTCAGCTAATGCCGTAAAAAGTTTCTTAGACTGCTTTTTGAGTTCAACGCGGCCAACCTGCCACGCCTCAATGGTTGATTCCAAACTCTGATCATCACCATTAAATCCATTGTGGAGATAGAGCGGAATCGAGAGGTTATGCATGTTCTCACGAATTTCCTTTATATCTACTATTCTGGCGATATCTTCATGCTTTTCAGGTGTGAAGTAGGCGGCAACCAGGCGTTCAAGGTTCTTGTCACTCAGGAAGCTGAATGCTCTTTCCCGGGTCACTTCTTTGACGCCATTTATGAACAGCACTTTGTTCTTTCGATCCTTGGGCTTATTCATGCGCAGAATGAGCACACATGACTCCATGGGAGAGTTGTAAAACAGGTTTGGTCCCAATCCGATGACTGCCTCAATCATGTCCGCCTCTATAACCTTCTTGCGAATCTCCGTCAGCACAACCTTGAGGAGGCACACCGAATTCATTTCGCAGATAAGGATCAGCACTGAATTTGGTTCTATCCCACTTCTTGATTGAGTAAGGCGGATTGGCAAAGATGACGTCAAACTGCTTTAAGCGGTCGTATTCAAGAAACTTCGGTTCTGCGAGCGTATCACCACGTTGAATGTCAAACTCCTCAATGTCATGAAGGAACATGTTCATTCTGGCGATGGCACTGGTCAATAGGTTCACTTCTTGTCCGAAGAGTTTTACGGTACGCCACTCTTTTCCTTCACTACGCAAGTCCATAACCGCGTTTAGAAGCATACCGCCTGTGCCGCAGGTAGGATCATAGGCACTTTCTCCAGGCTTTAACTCCATTACCCTTGTCATCAGATGGACAACGGTTCGATTGGTATAGAATTCTGCTGCAGTGTGACCGGAGTCGTCAGCAAATTTTTTGATAAGGTATTCATAAGCTGCCCCCAGGTCATCCTCTGCTACCGCCTTGATGCCCAAGGGAATCTTACTGAAATGTTCAATGAGAGAAGATAGAAGATGATCCGGCAGGCGCTCTTTATTTGTCCATTGTGCATCTCCGAACACTCCATACAGTCGCTGATTATTTTTTTCGATGATTCGCAACGCCTTTTGAATAAATGCACCGATATTTGTCGATGTCTCCCGCAACTTTTCCCATTGTAGTAGTTCCGACCTGATCTGACAGTCCTCCCGTTTTGAAGGTGTCTGTCAGATTAAACCTGAGCTAAATTTTTTTCAGCCCGGACTGATTTCCCATCAGTTAATGTTTCTATGGGTG
>JBHNNM010000168.1:0-5769 GCA_048563625.1 Gammaproteobacteria bacterium
GTTTTTTTGATAATGTGGTACTTTTCATTTGAAGCCTTTTTGTTGATGAATAATTGCCTGAATAACAACTATTTGATCATCAAATTGGCTTCATTTCAATTCCTAAAGATCATACCTATGAGCATTAACTAACAACAATTTATCTCAGGCTCACAAACTGCTTAATAAGGCTATTGCAATTGAACCTAAAGAATCTATTTTCTACACTTTACAGGCGCAGTTACTCCATCAAAACAATAAAACACAACAAGCTTTATCATTAATAGAAAAGGCCATTGTACTTAATCCAGACTATTGGCAACATTATTTAATTCGAGGGCGACTTGAAAACTCACAGGGAAATTTTGAAAAAAGCCACTTCTGATTTTAAACGTAGTCTTGATCTCCTTCCAACCGGTAAAGCCTATTTTGAACTGGGAAAACTGGCATTAGATAATAATCAAAATGATCTTGCTATAGAATACCTATGGAATGCATGGAACCCAGAAACTGAGTTAGGCATAAAAGCTGGTAAAATGGTTGCACGCTTGGATCTGGAACAAAATCCACAACGTTACCTTGATACAGAAGTTTACCTGGACGACAATAAAAATCTGGTTATTGCAATCTACAACAACTCAGAATTACCTGTACAAGTATTAGAGGTAGAACTGTACAAAAGAAAAGACTGGCTGACCAAAAAGCATTACGACACATTTCCCCTTAATGATCAGATACTTTCAGGCGATGCTTTAGAAGTTGGCACTTCTATAGGCCCTATTAAGCGTTCTAAACTAGATAAATACACTGCTGAGATCACTAAAGCCAGGCTTATTGATGATAAAACGTAGCTTATTCTGAAATTAGAACGATTAAAAGCATACTATCGTCCCGACTGTAGCCAAATTTCTATAGAACAGTAAATTGCCGAAAATTCAGCATTTTGTTATGCTGAAACAAAATATTTATTCTGTCAACTGCCCCTGGTGACAGCACTTTTATTTTTTAGCGGAGAACAAACATGCAAGCAGCTAAACAGGAAGCTCTCAATACAATCAAGCAACTACCAGAAGATGCTGATATGGATGAAATTATGTATCAGCTTTATGTAGTGGATAAGATCAGAAAAGGACGTGAAGCTGTAAAAGAAGGCAAAACCTGCACCAGTGAAGAGCTTAAACGAGAAATTGATTCATGGTAATCTGGTCAGCCCCAGCCAAAAAAGTGACTCAGGATATACGGGAAAAAACCGATAAACTGGCAACCTTGCCTAAAATTGGCAAGGTAGTGTCAGAGTTAAATGACGAGTCTGTTAGAGAAATATGGCTATATTCTTATCGAATTATTTATGAAATTTTTGAACAGGACGTCTTTATTCTGACTATCGTTCATAAACGCCGAGAGTTACTGGCAGACGAAATTCTAAGGGTATAAATGTAATTTACTCTTATCTCCAATTCTCACTCAAGTTAAGGGCCGGATCATACTTTGGTTAAAAATATGTTCAACTTGAAATTTATAACCTCTGAGTATCCATTGGCCGTGCTTCTTGATGAAGTTTCGGCAGCAGGGACGCTGCCGAAAAGCCTCCAGGGAAGGATTCACGGCGTCTTCAGCAAGGAGTACTGCCAATGGATACGGTATTTGCGTCTAAATGAGAATCGTTAAAAGTATGCTCTCACCCTGCACTCAAGTTTAATCTACCCTACAATTAATTGACATATCTATTATAAATGAGCAAACCATTGAAACATAAAGCCAGAAAAAGATTCGGGCAGAATTTTCTGCATGATCAGAATATTATTGAGCGGATTATCAGCCATATTAATCCGACTGCGGATCAGCATCTTGTGGAAATCGGGCCGGGGAAAGGGGCTTTGACGGAACTGCTGGTGCAGCAGGCGGGCAGGCTGGATGTGATTGAGCTGGATCGGGATTTGATACCGCTGCTGGAACAGTGCTTTTCATCTTTTGACCATTTTAATATTCACAGCGCGGATGCGCTTAAGTTTGATTTTTCCAGTTTAGCGATATCAGAAAATGACCGGCTGAGGCTGGTGGGCAACCTGCCCTATAATATTTCCACTCCGCTAATCTTTCATCTGCTGGATAGTATTGAGCTGATTGAAGATATGCATTTTATGCTGCAGAAAGAGGTGGTGGAACGCCTGACCGCAGCGGCGGGCTCCAAAGCCTATGGTCGGCTGAGTATTCTGGTGCAGTATTTATGTCAGGCTCAACTATTATTTATTGTACCACCTGGGGCTTTTAATCCACCGCCCAAAGTGGATTCGGCAATTGTACAGTTAACGCCTAGACGCGATTTTGATTCTGCACCGCAGTTACAGTATGGCAGTGTGGAGGATCTGGCTTTAATTGCCAGGGAGGCTTTTGCTCAGCGCAGAAAAACGCTGCGTAATAATTTAAAAAAGATTCTTTCTGCAGAGCAGATTAATGCCTGCGGGATTGATCCGGGACGGCGTGCTGAAACCCTGACAATCAGTGAATTCGTTGCCCTTGCGGATCAATTTGCACAAGCTGGCGACCTTGCTGCCACTGAAGATTAGTACGCTCTGCGGAAGAGTATATTTTGCCCTGTACCAATGCTGCCCGTTCTGCAACGGAATTAAACTTTAATAACGGCGACTGTGCTTGAGAAAACACCACAAAATGACTTAAGATAACGCCACTGACCACCAGCACGGCCAGCATCATCAGAGGATCAATTTTCTTTTTCATGTATCTATAGCCTTATGCTTCTTTTATTAGCCCAAACAGCCAGATAACAACTTTTTAATCAGTCAGTTAAATACCATTCGAACAAATCAGTTTAACTTTACCTGTATCTTAACTTTAGAATAATACATAACTTTAAAAAGTCCATTTATTTAGCTGAATTTTTTATAAAAAAAACCAAAAATATGTTTTTTTGTCTAACAGAACACATTTCAGAGCTGCAGACACTTCTGCAACGCTATCAGCTTGAAATCAATACCATAGCTGAACAGCAGAAAATTCCCGGCAGCTGGTTCGGTGAGCCTGAAGCCGGCATTATCCGGAATCGGCTTTATGTCCGCTCTGACACCCCGGTACATTCAGCTTTGCATGAGTCCTGTCATTATATCTGCATGGACCAGGCCAGACGTGATCAGCTGCATACCAATGCTGCAGGTGGATATGATGAAGAAAACGGGGTCTGTTATCTGCAGATTCTACTGGCCGACTACCTGCCTTTTATGAATCAAACACAAATGATGGCGGATATGGATGACTGGGGCTACACCTTCCGGCTGGGTTCAGCACAGCGCTGGTTTGAAGAAGATGCCGAAGATGCTCGCCTGTGGTTACAGAATCATGGTTTAATTGATAAGATCGGCAAACCGACCTGGAGACTACGTAAATAACAGAATGTAGATAAATAAGGGCATTCGTCAGGCTTGATTTTGTTGTATTCTATACTAGGCTAGAAGTATTAGCCATCTAATTTATCTGGAGTCACTATGCGCTTTGATTCAATTCATAATTATTATGAAACCTTGGTGGTCAGGGAACTCATTCAAACATTTGTAGAGGACATTAAAAACATAGATGAAGACTACCTGCAGGATATTGCCTGTGTGGCTCTGAATATGCTGCCGGCCCGTTATGTCAGACATGATGTGGATATGGCCTTCTTTTTAACCACCTAGGAACGGGCTGATATGGATAAAGCTGTTAAGGAAGCCGTGCAGAAAGCCAAGGCCCATGTTGATAAACAGGAATCTGATAACAGGCCGAATACCTTTTCACAATAATATTTAACGCTGGCTCACAGAGTCAAAACAACTAATTACCGTGAGTCTGACAATAAAACAGAGTATAATGGGCGGTTCCTTACCCGTTAGTATTAACAGCCTGAGAGATAACCATGCCCCAGAATTCGGATAAATACAATATTGCCATCGATGTCGATGTTCAGTATATCGAAGAACAATCGGCCCCCGGTGAGGAGCGCTATGTATTTTCCTATACCATTAATATTCTTAACAAGGGCACAGAAGCCGCCCAGTTAATCTCCCGTCACTGGATAATTACTAATGCCGAAGGCCAGACCCAGGAAGTTAAAGGTCTTGGTGTGGTGGGTGAACACCCTTATTTAAAACCCGGCGAAGATTTTACCTATACTCCCGCACCATTATTGATACCCCGGTCGGCAGTATGCAGGGCAGTTACCAGATGAAAGCAGGTGACGGGCGGATGTTTGATGCAGAAATCCATCCATTCACTCTTGCCAAGCCCAGCTTTCTTCATTAAGCAGCTGATTTTACTGGTATCTTTTCAATATACCTGATTCAGGTATGATTTTAGGTCTATAAAAGCTATACTGTAAGAAACAATCTCCAGCCATTTAAGTCATTATGATTAAAAATATTCTGAACCGAACAGGCCAGTTTCTTATCAGTATCTTTGCCATACTGATCACTGCGTTGTCTTTTGTTCTACTCAGTTTACAGATCCTGTTTATCAGCCTGATCTGGATGGTACTAAGCTTCCTGCAGCATCTGAACAGCAAACTGACTCACTACAGTCTTGAACGCAAAAAATAGAGCCTTGAACGTTAAATTCCAGCCGTTACCACTTTAACCCGGATATTATTATAAAACGTCATGTATATTCTTGATCGTTATCTTATAAAAACCGTACTCAGTTCCACCTTCCTGTTCCTGTTTATTATTCTGGCTTTATACGGGTTTATTGCCCTAGCAGACGCCTTTAAATACGTCGGCAAAGGCAGCTTTGGTATCAGTGATGCCTTTTACTATACGGCCATGACCATGCCCAGACGCCTGTATCAGCTGATGCCGTTTTCTGTATTGCTGGGCGCCATGATGGGGCTTGGTGCTTTAAACAGCAATAGTGAACTGGTGGCTATTCGTGCCGCCGGTGTGGCCACCGGACGAATTGTTTTCTCCACTATGAAAGCTGCTGTGTTACTGGGCATATTTATGTTCGGTATTGGAGAGTACGTGGTACCGGTTACAGAAAGCATTGCCCAGAATCACTGGACCGTTAAAACCCATGGTTCCACCAGTGTTATTAGTGATGATGCCGTGTGGGTAAAAAACCAGAAAAGCTTTACCAAAATTCATTCCATTACGGCCGATAACTCTTTTGGCAAGGTCAGTATTTATAGCTTTAATGATGACAACACACTCAGAGTGAGCACCCTGGCCCAGAGTGCTCACTACAATGGTAAAGACTGGATTTTAAAAAATATCAGACAGAGTTTTATCAGTGATGAAAAGGTAGTCACTAATACCCTTAAACAGGTACGCTGGCCAACCTTGCTGGATCTGGAACTGGTGGATGTTATTATTACCAAACTGGAGTTCCTGTCTGCTTCCGGTATTTACCGCTATGCTAATTACCTAGACAGCAATAATCTGGACAGCAGTCAGTACTGGCTGATTTTCTGGAGTAAACTAATTTCTCCACTATCCATTGCCGCCATGCTGCTTATTGCAGTACCCTTTGTGTTTAATACCTCCCGCACCAATAATGCCGGTAACCGACTGATGATCGGCGTGCTGATTGGTGTCAGTTTTACTATTGCCAATAAAATTGCCGCCCAGTTTGGCCTGGTATATAACTTCAGCCCCATTTTCAGTGCTTCTATTGTCACCCTGCTGACCCTGGTAACCGCCTCTTTATTGATCAGGCGCATGCTCTGACATACTGCTAAATGTCCGAAAAACCAGACATTTTAACAAGCACATCACACTATTAAACTATTTAATAAAATACTAATTA
>JBHNNM010000169.1:0-5767 GCA_048563625.1 Gammaproteobacteria bacterium
GGCTTTCATGGTGTTCTTTTGATTTGTTTTTTGGTCGAAACAAATTTGATCATATTTCACCATGAAAGTCGATCTTATTTAAACCTCGAATTTTCTAATAAATTCGTGGGGATACATCAGGATTTAGCAGTTACATTATACGCTGAATTTTTCTGGGCCAGACGCTGGCTCCTGGGAATTAAGATTTCTTCCTTAACCTCTCCCTTGCTGTCTTTTTCAGTAAAAACTATTACTGGCTCAACAGTTTTAGATGTGGCTGCCTGAGGCTCTGTAGAAACGGCTTCTCTGGGTTTGGGTGAAATCGGACCCGGTGAGATTGTTCTATCCTGGTTTCAATGTTTACAGCTGTGTCGATATTTTTGTGTATGGGCTGTTTGGGTTCTGCCTGTTTTGTGGGTTCCGACTGTTCTGGTTCAGTCTGTTCTTTTCCCTGTATAAATGGTTCCTGAATCGGCATTTCAGGTGTGACCTGTTTCTGCTGGCGATGTGTCTGTTGAGGCATTTTTGACGCCTGCAGAAAATCTTTAACTGACTCCCTGTTTTGAGAACTGTTATCATTATTTTCTGTTTCAGGAAATACTGTTTCCCGGGTGCTATCCGTCTGTTGCTGTTCGGGAGCAGAGTCAGTTTCTGATTCAGGTGTACTGTGTGATTCCTGCATATCATCCAGGTATTCCACTTCATCAGTCAATAGCAGTGAGTCAAAATAAAACCCGAGAGCTTCATCCTGTTCTACTAAAACCCCCTGATTGTTCTGCTCTTTACTCATGAGTTGATTCAGCCGCCGCTTCTGCGAGTAAATTATCCAGTAATAAATTATAGGCTACGGAACCCCGTGAATGAGGACTGTAGATAGGCAAAGGCACACCGTCTCTTGAGGCTTCCCTGAATTTGCTATCAACCGGAATAATAGTGCGCTTGAGAGCTTTGGGATCATATTTTTTCTGCATAATGCGCAGACATTCAATCGCCGCACGGGTACGCCGGTCAAACATAGTTGGAATAATGGCGTAATTCAGAGGATGCTTACGGGCACGATTAATCATTTTAAGGGTGTTGAGCATGCGATCCAGGCCTTTGAGGCCCAGGTGCTCAGTCTAAACCGGTATTAACAGCTGGTTGCAGGCTGCCAGGGCATTAATCATTAAGACCCCCAGCATGAGCGGGCAGTCCACAAAAATATAGTCAAACTGTCCCTTCAGGCCTAATAGTTGTCTGGCCAGTACCAGTCCCATGCCCTCTTTACTACCCAGTTGTTTATCCAGTGTGGCAATAGCTGTAGAGGCCGGAAGAATGGACAGGTAAACGGGTCGGCTGGATAACTTCATTGATATCCAGCACCTGTTTGCCCGCCGCTTTCTGAAATACCTTATAAACACTTTTATCCAGCGAGTCCGGATCCAGACCAAAATAAGACGTCATAGAGCCATGAGGGTCCAGATCCACCATCAGTACCCGTTTCTGTTTCACGCTCAGCCAAGCAGCCAGCGATATGGCCGTGGTGGTTTTCCCTACACCACCTTTTTGATTTGCAACAGCCCAAATTCACACGTAATCATACCTTGTTCGTTCTTATATCTGCTTACTTTATACTTGTTTACTCAAGTATGCATAAATTACGCTAGTTAATTAGTGTTAAGTGTTAAAAGAGTATGCTTTTATTTACTGGAGTTAAATTACCGGGTTAAAGGGTTCTTTTATGGAACCGGTTTTGTCTGTATCAGCATTGTTTTGGTGTTGATCTCTCAGGCTTTGAATGCGTTTTTGCATGATTCGGCGGGGGTCGCCCTTGCCAAGAATAACCAGGTTGACCCGTCGGTTGGAATTTCGCCCTTCAGGGGTATTATTATCGGCAATCGGTTTGAACTCACCATAGCCTATGGCCTGCATACGTTCGGGATCAACACCTTCCTCTTCAAACAGGTGTACTACACTGGCGGCACGGGCAGAGGATAACTCCCAGTTGGAAGGGAAGTTAGCCGTTTTTATGGGGACATTGTCGGTAAAACCTTCTACCTGTACATCATTGGGGTATTCTTTTATCAGATCAGCGATACTGGCCAGAATATCTTCTGCATCTTCGGATAAGGTGGCAGTACCGCTTTTAAACAGAATACTGGATTTAATATCAATTTCCAGCCAGAAATCATTTTTTTTGATTTTAATTAAATCATCATCAATTAAGGGCTGTACCGCTTCCGTAATCTTTTCAGAAAGAGCATCCAGGTTAGGATTATCCGGAGGTGTCAAATTATTGTCGTGTCCAGGTACGGGCAGTTCAATATAGTCAGGGTCACTGGATGAAGCCTTTTTATTCTGTAAGGCATTATCAAATTCTATGGGGACCGGTGAAGTGGGACGGGACTTGAATACTTCATTAAGGGTATCGGACAAAACCCGGTACTTACCTTCATTAACAGAAGAAATAGCATACATAACCACAAAAAAAGCAAACAGCAGGGTAATAAAATCGGCATAGGACACCAGCCAGCGCTCAAGATTTACGTGTTCTTCCTGCTTTTTTCTGCGTCTGGACATGATAATGCGCTATAAAAGCTCTCCTGGTTCCTGTTCCCCTTTGGTTTTATCCAAATAGCCTTCCAGTTTTCTCTGGATATTACGGGGATTTTCCCCTTCAGCAATGGATACCAGGCCTTCTACAATCATCTCCCGGTAACTGACTTCATTACTGACCAGAGTTTTAAGCTTGGTAGCAATAGGAATAAATAATAAATTGGCTGCACCTACGCCATAAATTGTGGCTACAAAGGCGACCGCAATACCACTGCCCAGTTTACTGGGATCAGATAGATTACCCATTACATGAATCAGCCCCATTACGGCTCCAATAATACCTATAGTAGGTGAAAATCCACCCATGGCTTCGTAGATTTTACTGGCCAGGGTATCAAAACTTTCCTTGGCATCAATTTCCAGCTCCATAATCGAACGCATGACTTCCGGCTCACTGCCGTCCACCAGTAACTCCAGTCCTTTACGGGCAAATAGATCTTCTTCTTCCTCAGCAACAATTTCCAGACCCAGTAGACCTTCTTTACGGGCTATATTGCTCCAGTCCACAATGCGTGCAATGGTTTCTTCAGTATGAAAACGGGGTGGGACAAACACCCAGGTAAAAATACGCAGACCGCGTAAAAAGACATTAACTGGCGACTGCAGCATCACAGCACCAAAAGTACCACCGAGAACAATCAGAGCGGCCGGACCATTAACCAGTGTGGAAAGGTGTCCCCCGTCCAGAAACTGACCTAATATAATGGCTCCAACACCTAGGATCAGGCCGGTTATACTGAGGATGTCAATCATGGGTTTAGTGTACCCGTGAAGTCATTAAGGTTGGAACATCCAGGATCAGGGCAATCTTGCCGTCACCGGTAATGGTTGCGCCTGCCAGACCATCCGTACCCTGTAAAAAGGAACCCAGAGGTTTAATGACCACTTCTTCCTGACCAATCAGATGATTAACCACAAAGCCTACTTTCCTGGTGCCGACATGTAGCACAACCACATGCCCTTCTTCCGGCAGTTCATCGTATTCACAGCCGTTAACCAGCCAACGGGTCAGGTAAAACAGGGGCAGGGGTTTATCCCGAACCATAATGACCAGCTGACCATCGACCGTAATGGTTTTGGTCAGATCCAGGTGGAAAATTTCATTGACACTCACCAGTGACAGTGCAAAAGCCTGATCTTTTAATTTAACCATCAGGGTCGGCATAATGGCCAGGGTCAGCGGCACTTTAATTGCAATGCGGGTACCTTTGCCCAGTTCAGAATCTATATCAATCCCGCCGTTTAACTGGGCTATACGGGTTTTAACCACGTCCATACCCACACCACGACCGGAAATATCAGAAATTTCGTCCTTGGTGGAGAAACCCGGCATAAAGATTAATGCATAACATTCCTTATCATCCAGACGATTAGCGGCCTCTTCTTCCATAAGGCCTTTTTCAACGACTTTTCGACGTAACAGTTCAGCATCCATACCGGCTCCGTCATCTTCAATTGACAGCATAATATGATCACCTTCCTGTTCGGCTGCAAGGATCACGGTCCCCTGACGAGGCTGGTCTACGGAGTTTCTGACCAGATGCACCAGCGGATCAGCCAGTGCTTCCACCAGGTTTTTATCCAGATCGGTATCTTCACCAATGAGTTCCAGCTTGACTTCTTTTTTCATGGAGCGGGACAAATCCCGAACAACCCGTGGGAAACGACCGAAAACCTTTTTAATGGGCTGCATGCGGGTTTTCATAACCGACATCTGCAAATCAGCAGTCACCACATCCAGACTGCCTACCGCCTTGGACATTTCTTCATTACCCAGAGACTGTTCCAGAGTCACCAGACGGTTACGCACCAGCACCAGTTCACCAACCATGTTCATAATATCATCCAGGCGTTTGGTATCCACCCGTACTGTTGCTTCGGCAGGAAGCGGGGATGGACCGCCACTGTCTTTTTTCGGAGAGGCTTTTTTAGCGGAAGGTTTGGATGCTGGTTTTACGGCAGCCGGTTCCGGCGTTGCAGACACTGGCTCAGGTTTTGATTCTGCTGCCGGCTCTGGTTTGGCAGCTGGTTTAGAGACGTCTGCTGCTTCATCATCAGAACTGCTTTCAGCAGAAGATGCTTTTTTAGCTATACTGCAGTCAAATTTACCTGGACCATGCAACTCGTCCAGTAATTTATCAAATTCTTCATCGGTAATTTCATCATCAGCCACTTTACTATTACTGGATGCAGAAGCCGCAATGTCCGATGTATCAACAGCGCTGACATTAGCATTGAATTTACCTTTACCATGTAACTGATCTAACAGGTCTTCAAATTCTTCTTCACTGATTTCATCATCTTTAGCAGCAGCGGGTGAGGAGCCATCAGCTTGTGGAGAGCCTTCAGCCTGTGGAGAGCCTGCAGCGGATGTAGAACCTTCAACGCCATCCATATTATCCAGTAACTGCTCAAATTCTTCATCGGCAATATCGTCTTCAGCGGCATTTTCAACAGCAGGTTCTGAAGCTGGCGCTTCTGGTTCTGCATCAGCGCCACCAATATCACCACTGAGAATACTATCCAGTGCGGCCAGCAAAGCCGGATCTGCATCTTCAGGTTCAGCCCCGTTTCTAAGACTATCAAACATTTCATTAAGCGAATCCAGAACCGGCAGCATAACATCCATAATAGCCGAATTAACCTGTAATTCACCATTTCTAAGCAGGTTAAAGACATCTTCTGCACGATGACATAATTCTACCAGAGGTATCAGTGACAGAAACCCGGCACCACCCTTGATGGTATGAAAACTGCGAAAGACAGAATTGAGAAGATCGGCATCATTGAGGCGCTGCTCAAGCTCTACCAGCTCTTCATTCAGCGTCTCAATCATTTCCCCTGCTTCTATTAAAAAATCCTGCAGAATTTCATCATCGGCATCAAATGACATAAATTATTTCCTCAACTTTTTGCAAGTCTTTTTTCAAAGCCTTCATTAAAAGCCCAGACTGGACAGTAAATCATCAACTTCATCCTGGCCAGACAGGGTTTCCTTTTCATCGGCCACTCCGGGCACCACCGGACCATCCAGGCTTTTCTTATCTTTCTTTTTAGTCTCCTGACCCGTGGCAACTGTACTGGTCAAGTCCAACCGGACACTTTTTTTAGAGAATTTTCATAGTTAATTGGTGACTGATCACCATTTGCTGAATGTAGTCTTTCCAGGTTGTAATATCTCATGTAAGCTGCA
>JBHNNM010000170.1:0-5710 GCA_048563625.1 Gammaproteobacteria bacterium
CTATCTCAAAGGTGCAGTCGGTGATGCCATTAATGTGGTTATGGTAGCCGCTGGTCATAACTTAAGAAAGATCCTCAATAAGCTCCGGCTTTTGTGGCTCAAAATTATTTCCGGTTTGATGAGGTGTTTTATCAAAGCGGAACATCAGCCGCGTTAAACCTGGCTTGAGGTCAGGCTTAAAACAGTATTATTCAGGTTGAAATACTTAAGAATTATTTAAAGTCTGTTGAATTAAGATCGGGCGTTAATAATCAACTGTTTCATTTTCAGGGCTGCCTGGGACAGGGTTCTGTCTTTATGACTGACAATGCCCAGTTGTCTGCCGGTATTAAAGCCTTTTACCTGCAACTGGATCAGAGAGTGATCAATCAGGGTGTCGGGTAGAACACTCCAGCCCAGACCTACACTGACCATCATTTTTATAGTTTCCAGATAATTATTGGAGAGTTTTTCCTGTACCGTAATATTAAACCCTGCGAGAAACTGGTCAATCAGTTCCCGGGTAAAGGTACCTTTATCGGGTAAAATAGCCGGGTAATGACTTAACTGCTGAAACTCATTTTCAGAAATAAGAATTTTATCTTTTACAGGGTTTATTGATGCGCGGGATGCCAGAACAGGATGATCCCGGTTTACCGTAATACTAAGCGGGTCAGACCAGATATTTTCCAGTGTTAGGCATGGGGCTGGATGATTAGGCAGGGTAATCACCGCCAGTTCAATTTCTGCATTTTCTACAGCCTGGCAGGCTGCTTCGGATTCCATAAAGTCAAGATGCAGATCCACCTGTGGATAGGCGTTGACGTATTGCTTCAGAACCGGCGGTAGATAATGCAGACCGATATGGTGACTGGTGATCATTAAAAACTCACCGGCTACTTCACCCCGCATTTTGTCCAGAGCATTTTTACTACTATTAAGTTCTTCTATAATCGCCTGGGCACGGGGCAGAAATATTCGTCCGGCCTCGGTCAGAACAATATTTTTCTTTACCCGATCAAAAAGCGGATAGTTTAATTCATTTTCCAAGGCGGAAATGCGTTTACTGACGGCCGGCTGGGTTAGAAACAGTCTTTCTGACGCCTGAGAAAATGAGCCGGTTCTGGCAACCATTAAAAAGGTTTCAATAGAGGGAATATCCATAAACAAATTATAACTTAAATGTAATAAGACATATAACTAATAGTTATACAAAATATAAAAAATTTGAATTTGAGTTATCAAATGCTTAAGAGTAGTATTACGCCAAAAATACTGAACCAATCGGGACAATTTCCGTCGGGAGAAGAAAATGAGTGCAAAAACCCTGTATGACAAGTTGTGGGACAGTCATGAGGTTCGAAAAAATGATGATGGTACTTCCTTATTATATATAGACAGGCAGTTAATTCATGAGGTGACTTCGCCGCAGGCATTTGAGGGGCTTAGACTGGCGAATCGTAAACCTTGGCGTGTATCTGCCAACCTGGCTACCCCAGATCATAATGTGCCCACTACCAACCGGGCAGAGGGTATTGTCGATCCCATCTCTAAAATTCAGGTGGAAACCCTGGATAAAAACTGTCATGACTTTGCTATTACTGAATTTAAAATGGATGATATCCGTCAGGGTATTGTACATGTGATTGGTCCGGAGCAGGGCGCCACTCTGCCCGGTATGACACTGGTTTGCGGAGACTCTCATACGTCAACACACGGGGCTTTCGGTACTCTGGCTTTCGGGGTTGGCACCTCTGAAGTGGAGCATGTACTGGCAACCCAGTGTCTTATCCAGAAAAAGTCAAAAAATATGCTGGTACGGGTTGATGGTCAGTTAAAATCCGGTGTGACGGCAAAAGATATTATCTTGGCCATTATTGGCACTATTGGTACTGCTGGTGGTACGGGATATGCCATTGAGTTTGCAGGGGAAGCTATTCGTTCCCTGTCTATGGAAGGGCGTATGACGATTTCCAATATGGCCATTGAAGCCGGTGCCCGTGCCGGTATGATTGCAGTCGATGATACTACGATTGAATATGTTAAAGGTAAAACTTATGCGCCAAAGGGTGAGCAATGGGAAATGGCCGTGCAATACTGGAAAAACTTCCATTCTGATGAAGGCGCTGACTTCGATAAGGAAGTGATCTTGGATGCCTCCTGTATAGAGCCTCAGGTAACCTGGGGTACCTCACCGGAAATGACCATTGCTATTAATGAGCGGATCCCTGATCCGCAACAGGAAAGCGATCCGGTGAAAAAAGAAGGCATGAAGGCCGCACTTAAATATATGGGGCTTGAAGCCGGTACGCCGATTAATGAAGTGCCGGTTGATGTGGTTTTTATCGGCTCCTGCACCAATTCCCGTATTGAAGATATGCGGGCCGCAGCAGAAATTGCCAGGGGCAGAAAAGTGGCTGATAATGTTCAGCAGGCTCTGGTGGTTCCCGGTTCCGGCCTGATAAAACAGCAGGCAGAAGCAGAAGGCCTGGATAAAATTTTTAAAGAGGCCGGTTTTGAATGGCGTGAGCCGGGCTGTTCCATGTGCCTGGCTATGAATGCAGACCGGCTTGAACCTGGTCAACGTTGTGCCTCGACCTCCAATCGTAATTTTGAAGGGCGTCAGGGGCAGGGCGGTCGTACTCATCTGGTCAGTCCGGCCATGGCCGCTGCAGTCGCAGTCGCCGGCCATTTTATTGATGCTTCGCAGCTGGCCGCCACTTCCAGCAGCGATGTTTCCGGTTCGGCAGTATAAAAGGAGTACTATAATGGAGAAGTTTACAAAATTAAGTGCTATTGCAGTACCCCTGGATCGTGCCAATGTGGATACCGATGCCATTATTCCCAAACAGTTTTTAAAGTCCATTAAACGCAGTGGTTTTGGTCCTAATCTGTTTGATGAATGGCGTTATCTGGATCATGGTGAGCCAGGTATGGATAATTCAAACCAGCCGCTTAATCCTGACTTTGTACTCAATCAGCCTCGTTACCAGGGGGCTCAGATTTTGCTGGCACGGGATAATTTCGGTTGCGGTTCTTCCAGGGAGCATGCCCCCTGGGCACTGGAAGATTATGGTATCCGGGTGATTATAGCGCCCAGCTTTGCCGACATTTTCTATAATAACTGCTTTAAGAACGGTCTGTTACCTATTGTTTTACCAGAAGAAATAGTGGGTGAACTGTTTAAGCTGGTAGAAGCTAATGAAGGCCTCAAACTGACTGTGGATCTGGAGCAGAAAACCATTACTGCAGATACCGGCTTAAAAATTAACTTTGAGCTAGATGAATTCCGCCGTCATTGCCTGCTGGAAGGACTGGATGAAATTGGTTTAACACTGGCTCATGCCGATGAAATTCGTCAGTATGAAGAGAAACAGAAAAAGATCACGCCTTGGTTATTTAATGAGTAGCGGCAAATTATTTAGATTCAACTATCAAGATAAACTAGAGAAATAATATGACTAAAAAAATTGCGGTTCTGCCCGGTGATGGTATCGGCATTGAAATTGTTGCCCAGGCCGTTAAGGTGCTGGAATGTTTAAATGCGGATTTCGGTCTGAATGCTGAAATGGAACAGGGGCTGGTAGGCGGTTCCGCCTATGATGAAACCGGCTCACCTTTACCTGAAGCTAGTCTGAAGCTGGCCAAAGAAGCTGATGCGGTATTATTAGGTGCCGTGGGCGGCTATAAATGGGAATCACTGGATATTTCAGTACGCCCCGAAAAAGGGCTGCTGGGGCTGCGTTCTGAACTGGAACTGTTTGCCAATCTGCGGCCTGCTATTTTATATCCGCAGCTGGCACATGCCTCTACTCTAAAGCCTGAGGTGGTTTCAGGGCTGGATATAATGATTGTACGTGAGCTGACCGGCGGTATCTATTTTGGTCAGCCAAGAGGTGTCAGGGAACTGGAAAATGGTGAAAAACAGGGTTTTAACACACTTATCTATAAAGAGTCTGAAATTGAGCGAATTGCTCATGTGGCTTTTGAAACAGCCATGAAACGTGATAAACGTCTCTGCTCTGTAGATAAAGCTAATGTACTGGAATGTACAGAACTTTGGCGTGAAGTAGTTGAACGGGTTAGTAAGGACTATCCTGAAGTGGAACTCAGTCATATGTATGTGGATAATGCCGCTATGCAGCTGGTACGGGCACCCAAGCAGTTTGATGTTATGGTAACCACTAATATGTTTGGTGATATTCTGTCCGACTGTGCCGCCATGCTGACCGGCTCTATTGGTATGCTTCCGTCCGCTTCTATGGATAAAAATCAGAAAGGTATGTATGAACCTATCCATGGTTCAGCACCGGATATTGCCGGTCAGGATATTGCCAACCCACTGGCCACCATTTTATCGGTTGCCATGATGCTGCGTTATTCACTGGGTGCTGAAGCTCTGGCGGTTAAAGTTGAAAAAGCCGTGGATGATGTTCTGAACCAGAATTTAAGAACCGAAGATATTTATACGCAAGGGGATACTAAAGTCGGCACCAGTGCCATGGGTGATGCAGTTGTAGCCGCCTTAAAATCCTAATTAATATTAACGATAACTATTTATAAGCCAGGAATAGAAAAATGACTAAAGAATTTGATGTTGCAGTTGTCGGTGCTACTGGTGCCGTCGGCGAAACCATGATGGCGATACTAGAACAACGTGATTTTCCAGTTCGTAACTTATACCCGCTGGCCAGTGAGCGTTCTGCCGGTAAAAAAGTCCAGTTTAAAGGTAAAAACTATACGATTGAAGATCTCAGTACCTTTGATTTTTCCAAAGTACAGATCGGTCTGTTTTCAGCAGGTGGCAGTATTTCAGAAATATATGCCCCTAAAGCGGCTGAAGCCGGTTGTGTTGTGGTCGATAATACTGCTCATTTCCGCTATGACGATGATATTCCCCTGATAGTACCGGAGGTTAATCCACATGCTATTGCCGGATACACCAATCGCGGGATTATTGCCAATCCAAACTGTTCCACTATCCAGATGCTGGTGGCATTAAAGCCCATTTATGATGCCGTGGGTATTGAGCGTATTAATGTCTGTACTTACCAGGCTGTTTCCGGAACCGGAAAAAATGCCATTGAAGAACTGGCGACTCAGACAGCTAATATTCTGAACTGTAAGGAAGTAAAAGCTGAAGTTTACCCCAAGCAGATTGCGTTTAATGTGCTGCCGCATATTGACGTATTTAAGGATAATGGCTATACCAAGGAAGAAATGAAAATGCTCTGGGAAACCCAGAAGATTTTTGAAGATGATTCCATTATGGTTAACCCAACAGCGGTTCGAGTCCCGGTCTTTTATGGTCACTCAGAAGCACTGCATATAGAAACCAAAAAAAAAATCAGTGCCGAAAAAGCCACTGAACTGATGCAGAGCTTTGATGGTATTGAAATTCTAGATACCAGGGAAGACGGTGGTTATGCGACAGCCGTTACTGAAGGCGCGGGTAATGATCCGGTTTACGTCAGCCGTATCCGTGAAGACATTTCCCATCCTCGCGGACTGGATATGTGGGTGGTTGCCGATAATGTACGCAAAGGTGCCGCTCTGAACAGTGTCCAGATTGCAGAAATACTGATTAAAGATTACCTGTAATTTTTTTATACCCTCTCCCACCGGGCTGTATCTTGGTCACATCTTTTTACCAAGCAGGGGAACTTATTTGGGGTTCATGGATCAGATATCAAAACCATACAGGAAATTGGTATCATGAGTAAAGTATTAA
>JBHNNM010000171.1:0-5660 GCA_048563625.1 Gammaproteobacteria bacterium
TAGTTAGGGTGGAAGCATACTTTGCTTAAAAAACATTTAATGTGCATAAAATTTTATATTTATAATCACTGAGTATCCATTAACCGTGCTTCTTGATGAAGTTTCGGCAGCAGGGACGCTGCCGAAAAGCCTCCATGGATGGATTTACGGTGTCATCAGCAAGGAGCACGGTTAATGGATACGGAATTTGCATTTATTTGAGAATTATTAGAAGTGCTTCTGCTCTGATGATGTAGTAAGCGACAGCTTTTTTCTTTTTCCCCTCTAAATTGGTACAATAGCCTCCCTTTTATTAACCCGTTTTAATGGACTCATGACATCCCAGGCTGCGCTGACCAATATCCGAGAAATACCCTATAACTATACCTCTTTCTCCGATCGTGAAATTATTATCCGTTTTCTGGGAGAAGAGGCCTGGGACGTACTCAATACCCTGCGCAGTAAAAGGGTGACCGGCCGTTCTGCCAGAATGCTGTTTGAAGTTCTGGGTGATATCTGGGTGGTGTCCCGTAACCCGTTTATTGAAGACGATCTGATTGAAAATCCCAAACGCCGGGATGCCCTGCTGGAAGCCTTGAATCACCGTCTGACTCAGATCCGCCTGCGCTCTGACGGTAATAAAGCAGTACTGGAACTGCTGGCCAGTGCCGAAAGAGGCGTACAGGAGTTCAAGGGCTGGCTTATTGAAAGTGAAATTAAGCGCTGCAAGCTATTTAAGCGCCTGTCAAAAGTTACCCGTAAAGACAATATCTGTTTTGATGGACTGTCCAGAGTCAGCCATGTCACCGATGCCAGTGACTGGCGGGTAGAATTTCCTTTTGTGGTACTGACACCGGATACTGAACAGGAAGTCCTGACACTGGTGCAGGTCTGTATTGAACTGGGACTGGCTATTATTCCCCGCGGTGGCGGTACCGGTTATACCGGCGGAGCCGTACCCTTAACCGCAAATTCGGTTGTTATTAATACTGAGAAACTGGATAAACTGGGTAATGTGGTGTTTCAGAATGTTGCAGTCAAACCAGAGCCGGATACCGAAGTACAGCTGCAGAATATAGCCACCATTGCGACCGGAGCCGGTGTGGTGACCCGCAGGGTGTCTGAACAGGCAGAAGAAGCAGGACTGGTCTTTGCTGTGGATCCTACTTCCCAGGATGCCTCCTGTATTGGCGGTAATATTGCCATGAACGCCGGCGGTAAAAAGGCGGTTATGTGGGGAACAACCATGGATAATTTATTGTCCTGGAAAATGGTGACTCCCGATGCCCGCTGGATGCTAATTGAGCGTCTGGAACATAATCTGGGTAAAATTCATGAAGTAGAAACCGTTCGTTTCCGGATCACCCGCTATGCTGCTAATGGTAAAGATATTGATACTCAGGACATCCTGGAAATTCCCGGCAGTGAACTGCGTAAGCAGGGTCTGGGCAAGGATGTAACCAACAAGTTTTTAGGCGGCCTGCCGGGGGTTCAGAAAGAAGGCTGTGACGGTATTATTACCTCTGCTGTTTTTATTCTGCATAAAATGCCGCAGCAAATTCGTACCGTCTGTATGGAGTTTTTTGGTTCGGATATGAGCAACTCCGTACCGGCCATTGTAGAAACCATTGATTATATTAAAACCCGTTCCAATGTAGTGCTGGCCGGTCTGGAACATCTGGATGAGCGTTATATCAGGGCCGTGGGCTATTCCACCAAATCCCCCCGGGCCGAGCTGCCGAAAATGGTGCTACTGGCGGATATTGCTTCAGATAATGAAGATGCGGTAGCTGAAGCGGCATCTAAAGTGGTGCAACTGGCCAATGCCCGGGATGCCGAAGGTTTTATTGCCACCAGCCCGGAAGCCCGTAAATTTTTCTGGCTGGACAGGGCCAGAACAGCAGCCATTGCCTCACATACCAATGCTTTTAAGATCAATGAAGATGTGGTTATTCCATTAGACCGCTTAGCTGAATACACACTGGGTATTGAGCGTATTAATATTATCCAGTCCATTAAAAACAAACTGAAAATGGTGGCAGCGGTTAATGATTATCTGCACAGTGATCTGCAGATTACCAGTCAGAATCCTGAATTTGAAGGCTCTGAAGAAACCCAGACCATTATTGAAGACAAGAAACAGGCGGCTTTTAAGCTGATTAAAACCGTTCAGAGCCGCTGGAATACCCTGCTGGAACAGCTGGATACACCAGTGGCAGAGCTGACAGATAAAATCAATGTGGAAGACCTAAGCGCAGAAATTGCTGCCTTGGACAATCCCAGTTGTTTTGACCTGTTGCAAAAGCGGATTTTACGAGTATCGTATCGCCGCGAAGTTGAGCAGCCGCTTAAGGAACTGTTCAGCGGGGTCAACCTGTCCGGTATTAATGAACAACTGGATAAAATTCATGCCCGAATCCGTCCGGGACGGTTATTTGTGGCTACTCATATGCATGCCGGAGACGGTAATGTGCACACCAATATACCCGTGCATTCCAATGATTATGAAATGCTGCATACGGCTGACAAGGTGGTAGAAGAAATAATGGCACTGGCGGAATCTCTGGGCGGGGTGATTTCCGGTGAGCACGGCATTGGTATTACCAAACTTCGGTTTCTTAATGATGATGTTCTGGAGGCCTTTAAAGGCTATAAGGAACAGCTGGATCCGGACAATCATTTTAATCCCGGAAAGCTGATGAAACACTCCGGGCTGGAAAATGCCTATACGCCGTCATTACAGTTATTACAGCAGGAAGCCCTGATCCTCGAAGCCAGTGAACTGGGGGCTCTAAATAACGAGATTAAGGACTGTCTGCGCTGCGGTAAGTGCAAGCCGGTGTGCAATACCCATATTCCCAAGGCAAACCTGCTCTATTCACCACGCAATAAAATTCTTGGCACCGGCCTGATTATGGAAGCTTTCCTTTATGAGGAACAAACCCGACGGGGTATATCACTGCGTCATTTTGATGAAATGAATGACGTGGCTGATCACTGTACCGTCTGCCATAAATGCCTTAACCCCTGTCCGGTCAATATTGATTTTGGCGATGTGTCCATTCAGATGCGTACTATTTTGCGTAATCGTAAAAAGAAACGTTTTTCCCTGATGGGCAAGCTGGCCATGGCCTATCTCAATGTCACTGATCCCACGACCATTAAAATCATGCGTAAAACCATGATTGAATGGTCCTATAAAGCCCAGCGTCTGGGGCATCAGGCGGCACGTTATTTTGGCCTGCTGCCCAGAGGAAAACAGCCTCATGTCACTCATGGTAAGGCACCAATTAAAGAGCAGGTTATTAACTTTGTTAAAAAACCCATGCCTGCGGATATACCCTCCCAAACGACCCGTCAGTTACTGGGTATTGAGGATAATACCACGGTGCCTATTTTACGGGATTCTCAGAAAGTCAGTGAAGATTCTGATTCGGTCTTTTATTTCCCCGGTTGCGGTTCAGAACGCCTTTACAGCCAGGTGGGCCTGGCCACTTTAGCCATGCTGTATGACGCTGGCGCACAGACCGTTTTGCCGCCGGGCTATTTATGCTGCGGCTATCCCCAGACTGCCGGTGGTGAAGCCGCCAAAGGTCAGGAGATTTCTACAGACAATCAGGTGCTGTTTCACCGTATTGCCAATACCCTGAACTATATGGACATTAAAACTGTACTAGTGTCCTGCGGCACCTGTATGGATCAACTACTGCATTACCAGTTCCAGCAGATCTTCCCTGACTGCCGCCTGCTGGATATCCATGAATACCTGGCTGAAAAGGGCTATGCCCTGGATGAAAGCCAGCAGGAAGGCGGTTATATTTACCATGATCCCTGTCATACCCCCATTAAAACCCACCAGCCATTAACGGTGGCCAAAGATATTCTGGGAGAAAATGTCATCCTCTCGGATCGCTGCTGCGGTGAGTCAGGCACTCTGGCAGTATCCAGACCGGATATTTCCACCCAGCTGCGCTATCGCAAGCAGGAAGAGTTGAATAAAAATATTAAAACCCTGCAGCCACAAACGACGGACAAAGCCGTAAAACTGTTGACTACCTGTCCAGCGTGTCAACAGGGCTTAAACCGCTACCGCGGTGAAACCGGTATGACGGCTGAATATATTGTGGTGGAACTGTGCCAGAAAACTCTTGGGAACACCTGGCAGAAAGACTTTATTGAAAAAGTCATCCGGGGCGGGATTGAACGGATATTGTTGTAGCACTTGTTGACAATTACTTAAAGGTACTTCAATTTATAGCAGATTATTAACACTGCTTCTTGATTTTAACTGTACTTATCCATAAGATAATACTATGGTATTATCTTATGAGGTGTATATAATGTCCAGTGTAACGATTAAAGAAACCACCAGTGTAAAACTGGATAAAGCAGCTAAAGAGGAAGCTAAACGCATTTTTAGTCAGTTAGGTTTAACCATGGGAGAGGCATTTAATTTATTTATCCATCAGGTTTCTCTGAATCAGGGGTTACCTTTCGAGGTAAAGCTCCCCAATAAACTAACCCGAAAAGTCATAAAAGAAGCCCGTGAAGGTAAAAATATTGATGATTTTTCAGTAGATGAACTTAACGATCTTAAATGAAGTTAAAAAGGCATAAACAGTTTTTAAAAGACTGGAGTAAAACCAGACTTACTGATGGACAGTTTGTTAAATTTATTAAGTTTGCAGAATGTTTGCGTGTAGAAAGTCCATTGCCTGTAGAATCAAAAGATCATGCATTAAACGGCGAGTATCAGGATTGCAGGGAGTTTCACCTCGGTGGTGATATGCTGGTCATTTATTTAATGGCAGAAACAGAAATAATTTTTCTAAGACTGGGTACACATAGCCAGTTATTTAAATAATTGGCTATGTGTCTGATCTGTTATTAAACTGGAGACTAAAAGCCTTCCTTAACTCCATTAGGAGTACCCACCAGCAGAACATCAGCCGGACGCATGGCGAACAGGCCGTTGGTGACAACGCCGACAATATCATTTAGCTGTTCTTCCAGTTTAACTGGTTCCATAATTTCCATGCCGTGAATATCCAGAATAACATTGCCGTTATCGGTGGTAAAACCTTCCCGTAGTACCGGTTCACCACCCAGCTTGACTATCTCACGAGCCACATAGCTGCGTGCCATGGGAATGACTTCAACCGGTAAAGGGAATTTGCCCATACAACTGACCAGCTTGGTTTCATCGACAATACAGACAAGCTTGTCAGCAACGGCGGCGACAATTTTTTCTCGGGTCAGGGCGCCGCCGCCGCCTTTAATCAGGTGCAGAGCCTTATTGGTTTCATCCGCACCATCAATATAGACTGACATGGCATCTACTGAATTCAGATCAAATACTTCAATACCATGTCCGCGTAAGCGTTCTGCGGTAGCTTCCGAGCTGGCGACAGTACCATTGATCCTGTGCTTGATTTTGGCCAGTTCATCAATAAAAAAATTGGCAGTAGAACCGGTTCCTACACCGATAATGGTATCTGGAACCACATGTTCGATAGCGGCCCTTGCAACGGCCTGTTTCATTTCATCTTGATTCATTGTATTTCCTTAATCAGTCTTGAATTTTTTGTGTCATTATCCTTGATTTTCCTTTAAAGTGCCAGTGGGGGAGAGATAGACAAAGTTTATAAAAATTGGTAAGTTTATTTGGGTTAGAATATTAG
>JBHNNM010000172.1:0-5649 GCA_048563625.1 Gammaproteobacteria bacterium
CCATTTTTTCCAATGCTTTTAGCTGTACTTATGATTTTTTCAATTACACCATCGGCGATATTCAGTAAATATCATAAATACAACCTGGTTAAGTTGCACTTATGAGTTGAATCTAAGAAATAATTAAGGGAGAGAGTAACAGAGTTAGCTGCAGGTGGCTGTCCTGTGCATGGTAATTCTGGTCAATAACAATACTGATGAATAAATACAGCAGTACCCCGGAGGTAACCTTATAATGGCGTATAAAAGCAGCGGTTTTATTCATTAATTCTGCACGGTCAGGAATATAAAGTTGGTTAAAATGTTTTGTATACATTAAATATGATAAGCACCTGTAAAGCATAGGAAATAGATTTAACTTATGCAATATTTTGGGGAGATTATGTGCTATTGTTTATTGAGTAATAAAAATAGCTTTTTGAAACGGTTAACAGCACTGAGTGCGGTGGTAAGGTGGTAAAAAGTTAAATGTCTAAATTTTTTCTGAAAATATTTGCCATTTTTAAATGGCTATTTTTTGTCTTATTACTGGTCTTCCTGTCATTTTATTTTATGCTGCGCGGCAGTCTGCCGGATCTGAGTGGTCAGTTTACCATGTCCCTGCTGGATAAGCCGGCTGTAGTGGAGCGGGATCGCTAGGGGGTGCCCACCATTAAGGTCCAAAACCGAGTTGATACCGCTTTTGCCCTGGGCTATGTGCATGCTCAGGAGCGTTATTTTCAAATGGATCTACTGCGCCGCAGTGCTGCCGGTGAACTGGCAGAACTGTTTGGCCGCCGGGCTCTGGAAAAGGATAAACAGGTTCGAATCCACCGTTTCAGAGAGCGGGTACAGAAACAGTTTCGTCATTTACCGGCATTTCAGACCATGGTATTGCAGGCCTATGCTAATGGTGTGAACAGCGGCCTAGATAATCTGACGGGTAAACCCTTTCCCTATCTTTTATTAGGTCATGATCCCCGTGGCTGGGAACCGGAAAACAGTCTGTTGTGTATTTACGCCATGTTCCTGGATTTAAATGATGAAACCGGTATTCGGGAAACCTCGCTGATGATAATGCGGGAGCAATTGCCGGCAGACTGGTATGCCTTTTTAACACCCAAAGGCGGACATTGGGATGCCCCTATGGATGATTCTGTTATTACCACGGCGCTGAACATTCCGGATGCGCCCTTGCCGGAGTCATGGCTGGAGCAATACCAGGAATATTCACAAAATCTACCTTTCTATCAGAAACCGGCTCTGCCCGGATCCAATAGTTTTGCCGTGGACAGTTCATTAAGTAGTCATTATTCGGCCCTGCTGGCTAATGATATGCATCTTAATCTGCGGGTGCCCAATATCTGGTTCCGTGCCAGCTGGTATCTGCAGAATGGACGCCGTATCACCGGTATTACCCTGCCCGGAACCCCGGTTATGATTGCCGGCAGTAATGAAAGTATTGCCTAGGGCTTTACCAACAGCTATGGAGACTGGAGTGATATTATTACCCTGCAGACCAATCCTGAACAGACCCGTTATAAAACCCCGGACGGCTGGCAGGATTTCAGTATCCATAATCAGGCGATTGCCATTGGGACAGACAGTGAGGAAAACTTCCTGTCTATTGAAACTATCTGGGGACCGGTTATTGGTAAAAACCAGAAAGGTGAAATGCTGGTGCATCAATGGCTGGCTTATGCACCGCAGGCGGCTGACCTGAATTTTGTTAACCTGGAACAGGCCGAATCCGTTATGGATGCCCTGGATATTGCCCCCTATCTGGGTATGCCGTCACAAAATCTGCTGGTGGCGGATAAGCAGGGCACCATTGGCTGGACCATTGCCGGTCTTATACCGCAGCGAAAATTATTGACGCGGCCTTTGCATCAGTCTGACTGGAGCGGTTATCTGCCAGCCAAAGATTATCCCCGTATTGTTCAACCCGCTGACCACCGACTCTGGACAGCTAATAACCGCCTGTTTGGCGGTAAAACTCAACAGATCATCGGTGATAAGGGCGGTGATCTGGGTTCCAGGGCCCAACAGGTACGTGATGATTTAAAATCCACAGAACAGTTTAAGGAAACGGATTTTCTGGCTATTCAGCTGGATTCCAGGGCGCTGTTTTTACAACGCTGGAAAACCCTGTTAAGAGAAACCATCAGAGATTCTGAAATTACCGCTTTTATCCGCATGGCTGAAATACTCGATGCTGAACAGAATATGGAGGCCAGTTCAGACTCGGTGGCTTATGGACTGGTAAGGGATTTTCGAAACTCGGTCGTGGACGGAACCGTTGGCTGGCTGTTTAATGCCCTGGAACAACAGTATCCACAGTGGTTTCTGCGTTCTAAAATTGACGGTAAAATTGAGTATCCGGTGTGGGCCTTAATCAGCCAGAAACCGGAAGCCTTAATACCTCCCGGTTATCCTTCATGGGAAGAATTTTTGCTGGCCATGGCCCATCAGGCCTACCAGAAAACTACCGATAACGGCAAGCACTTTATCCAGCAGCAGAGCTGGGGCAACCGTTACAAAATTGATATTCGACATCCTCTGAGCAGTGCCCTGCCCGGACTGGGGCTGTTGCTGGATATGCCTGAAGATCCTTTAAGCGGTGATGATGATATGCCCAAGGTATTAAAAAGCCATTTCGGTGCTTCCATGCGCATGGTGGTATCCCCCGGCCATGAAAAGCAGGGGATATTCCATATGCCCACAGGCCAGAGCAGCCACCCCTTATCATCTTATCACTCTAGAGGTCATGAAGACTGGGGCAAAGGCCGTCCAACACCCTTTTTACCGGGAGAAACCGAATGGACTCTGAAGTTACAGGCAATTGAATAATGTTGGAGTGCTTAGAGTGTATCAATAACTTAAGTGATAAATTTAGTGCAGATTAATTAGCCCGGCTGTTTGCGCTTCTTCCTTATCGAGAATTTTTTCCTCTACTGCACGCCAGACCCCCTCTTCCTCTTTGGCCATTATAACCAGTAACGGGTTTTCATGTTTCTCGCCGGTGTTATCGGTCAAATACTCCATTGCCGTAAATTTTATCAGGCTGTCGGACTCCGCTTTTAACGAGTTCAGATAGTAGCTTAATGAAGTCCCGAATCCGCTGGCGAATTGCTCCTGTAGCTGCTTCAGCCAGAAGTTATAGTCGACCACATCATGGTCTGCCAGACCAAACACCTGCACCTTCCTGGATATCAGGTTCATATGCCCTTCCAGGTCGTGCTTCTCCAGAGTTTCGCAACAGGCCAGTGCCCATGCTTCGGCTATTTCACCGGCATTTATTGTTTTCATTTATCATTTCCACCAATAGTTTAAAATATTTGAACGGAAGTATAACAGCAACTATAACTATATGGTTAATAACTACCCGGAACAGCCGGGGGCACAATGTTCCCTGGCTTCTTTAAGAATGGTCAGGCCGCCGCGGATCACAATGGAAACAATGAGTACGCCGATAATTAGATCCGGCCAGAATGAGCCGGACAGGTAGACCAGAAAACCGGCAATGATTACGCCGGTATTGGCAATGACATCGTTTTTGGAAAAGATCCAGCTGGCCCGCATATGGATTTCCCCTTCTTTGTGTTTATTGATAATGATCAGGCAGGCAATATTGGCAAACAGGGCAATGAAGGAAATAATGATCATTAAGGCTGACTGAGGCTCATAGCCCATAATGACCCTGCGGCCAATTTCCAGCAGCAGTAAAGTACCCAGGGTGATCTGAAAATAACCGCTGATGCGGGCCGCCTGTTCTTTTTTTGCATAGGCCTTGCCGATGGCATACAGGCTGATGATATACACCAGAGAATCGGCCAGCATATCAAAGGAGTCGGCAATCAGCCCGGCGGACTGGCCGATAATACCCGCTACCAGTTCCACCACAAACATAGTTCCGTTAATAACCAGCAAGGTATAGAGGATCTTTTTCTGTTCATTTTTTTTAATTTCTACTTCGCAGCCACAACCCGCCATAATCTTAACTCTGTTTGCTTATGGTTTCTGAAAGCAGGGCTTTGTCCTCTACACCGATACGACAGCGCCCGGATTCACGCAGTGTCATCCGTTCATTAAAGCGCTGCAGATCGGTGTCATATACCCCGGAGGTATCGGTGAGCAGTAAAATGGTTTTGTGTAACTGCTGCAGAAATTCAGTGTCGTCCACCAGCTTATGATAAATCCAGCGCCCGTCTTTCCAGGCACTGAGCAGGCCGGCCTGTTTAAGTACCTTGATATGCCGGGAAAGCTTGTATTGCGGTTCCTGTAAAGCATCCACAAATTCGCACAGGCAGGCTTCTTCCCGAGTTAAACACAGCAGACGTATAATTCTTAAGCGCGTGGTATCGGATAAGGCCTAAAAAAAAGTTTCAGGTGGTACATTAATAATTTGCATGGTTGCATGTTAATAGATATGTCTTTTACCTTTTTGAAACGAATACGCGATGATGGTTTCAATTAATCACAGGGAATCTATTAATGTCAGCAAATAAAGCTTCCAGGAGCGGTTTTCGATTACCTATTCTGCAGGGAGTGCTGCCTTTTCAATTCAGTCAGATCCCGGCGGAATTAATTGCTGGCCTGACCCTGGCAGCACTGGCCATACCCGAAGTTATGGGTTATACCAAAATTTCCGGTACACCAGTCATTAGCGAACTTTATACCATGTTAATCCCGACAGCCCTGTTTGCTCTGTTTGGTTCATCACGACACCTAGTGGTCGGCGCGGATTCAGCTACTGCAGCTATACTGGCTGCAGGGCTGGTGGGTATGGCATCGGTTGGCTCGGATCATTACCTTGCTCTGGCCGGTACTGGCATTAATGGCGGCCGTCTTCCTGTTGCTGGCCCGTATTATCGGTCTGGGTTTTCTGGCGAACTTTTTGTCACGTACCGTATTAATTGGTTTTTAACCGGGGTTGGAATACAGGTTGCACTGGGTGAAATAGGCGGTATGCTGGGACTGAAGGACGAAGGACGAAGGGCGAAGGGCATGGTACTATACAGAAACTAACAGCTGCCTGGCAGCATATTGATGAATCTAATTACTATGCAATAGCTATTACACTGGGCGTGTTACTGGTCATTTTTGTCTCTAAAAAACTGTCCAGAAAGATACCCGGACCTTTGATTGCAGTTATTGGTGCTATTACTCTGAGCTGGATGCTGGATCTCGGACAGCATGTAAAAGTACTGGGTGCTGTACCCAGCGGACGGCCTTATCTGGGCTTACCCGAAGTGCAGTGGAGCTGGGATTTGTTTGGTAAGTTGGTGCCCACAGCCTTTGCCATGTTTGTGGTTATTCTGGCACAGAGTGCGGCGACTTCAAGGGCTTATGCTGCACGCTATAATGAAAATTTCTCTGAAGATACTGATCTGGTTGGCCTGAGTCTGGCTAATATTGGTGCCGGTCTGTCAGGTACTTTTGTGGTTAACGGCAGTCCAACCAAAACCCAGATGGTAGACAGTGCCGGAGGGCGCAGCCAGCTGTCCCTGTTGTTTATGTCACTGATTGTATTGCTGGTATTGCTGTTTCTGAAGGCTCTTCTCCGCTCTGATGAGTGAAGAAAGATGCTAATACTCACAAAACCTGTTGAAATATAAAGCTTCTGACAGTTTTATAAGCAATAGGTAATATGAGTATCAACATCTCACC
>JBHNNM010000173.1:0-5606 GCA_048563625.1 Gammaproteobacteria bacterium
CCAGAGGGATTCGGGATACCGAATATTTTAAACTAAAAATCAGGCAAACCTCCATTCCTGATGAGCAGAGCATGTTCTATTTTGGACAAAATCTCACTCATTAAAGCGGAGAACAACCAATTAAATTAACAATCACCGCAATAATAATACCCATCATCCAGCCGGAATCTTCTTCTGCAGGAGCAGCAGGTTCAGCGGTTTCTGCAACTTTTTCAGGGGCTTTTTCAGCCTGCGGCTTTTCCGCTTCCGCCTGCAGCAGTAAATTATCAAATTTAGGCAGGGTAAGCTGAATGGGGCGTGAAGTATAGTTTAACGGACGGCCGCTGCGGGTTAGCACGGTTCAGCTCAATGTTTCCGGGTTGACCGTTTTCAATGAGCTGTGCACTGATTTTCATTTTACGGGCATTTATAAATTCCAAGTTAGGTGAGACAAAGATCTGATGATAATTTCTGGCACCTTTCTGGATCTGATCAACCCGGGTACTGATCAGATTAATATCATGAACCAGTACAGAATGATTAATTTCCCGCTGAAAGGTTTCACTGCTGGCCTGAAATACAAAGTTATTTTTACCAATTTCAAGGGTTTTTCTGACCTGGACATTGTAAATACCATCATGAGCTTCTGCATCGCCTCTTAAACCATTGTCATGCAGGAACCAGCGTTTTTTATTAGGGGATGTCTGTTGGGCACTGAAGGAAATAAACTGCAGAAAGTCATCGTCCGTTATTTTTTTATTATCATTGGTCATAAACAGAGAAATATTCAGAGTTTCTCCGGCAAACAGATTATTAGGAATACGGTTGGTCTGGATCTGCAGATTAGTGACAATCATAACCCGGTTATCCGGATCGGTCTGAGCATTAATTGACCATTCTCCGGATTTAGGACGGGAGATGGTAATGAGGTCGTAATTTTTTTCTGATTGCCACTTCACATAGGCCGGCTTTTTTCCCCGGGTATATTTTTTTCTGCCCGGTTCGACCACCTCAGTGGGTTTGGCGCCTTTGGGTTTAAATACCAGTAGAGTCAACTCCATAATGGAGTCATCCACAAGAAAGGTATTGTTAACCAGTGGTACCGTATCCCGTTTGGTGGTTTTTTCAAACAGGCGCAGAAAAATACGTTCAAGCTGTTCAGCATTATCTGTTTGCTCATAACCGGCGTCTGTTTTAGTGGATAATTGCTGTAAAAAATCATGGTCGGCATTGGCAGACAGGACGGCTTATCACCCCAGTCGGCAATAGCGGCTTCCAGAGCCAGACCGATATTGGTAAACATGTCTTTGGCGTGGATTTTAGTACTGGCCTTGCGGGCTTCGGCTTTCCATTTGTCATTGGTTACGCCGGGGCGGATCAAAGGTTCGGCTCTGGTGCCGAAAGTCCAGACACCGGCGGTGCTGTCTGGTGGTAATAAACCCACCAGCAGCCGCAGTGCCGGCAGGCGTAGATTAGCCGGGTCATTTTTCTTCATACTTCCGGAAACATCAATCAGCACCCTGACATCACTGGTCTGCGGCTGCTGTTCGACCTGCTGAGCCGTCAGCCCTGTTACGGGAAACAGCAATGTTAACAAAACAGTCAGCAGAAGAACAAAATTGGAAAATGGGATTGTATCAGTAAAAAACTGCCGGACTGATGCAAAAAAAATGAGCATGTATTAACCTTGAAATAATCGTAGTAACTGATATTGAGTATCGGCCATTACAGAAAAAGCTTAAGTCCTTAATTTTTTAATTGGTTTTCAAAACTCAATGTAAATCATTATACAAGAAAATAAAAATTAATTTTTTTTATATTTTTCTTAATATTGATCAACTTTGTAAAAATTAATTCCCTTAAGGTAATGACGGACAGGCATAACAAGGATAAAATAGGGGCCTGATAAACTAAACTATGGTAGATCTGACAATGAAGCGAGTAGTAGTGACGGGAATGGGAGTCGTCTCCTGTCTGGGTAATGACAAGCAGACAGTTCTTGAATCTCTTCGCAATGGTAAATCCGGTATCCAGTTTAAGGAAGAATATCGGAAAATCGGTATGCGCAGCCACGTTGCGGGCAGTGTGCATATTGACCAGGATGAATTTATTGACCGGAAAGTAAAGCGTTTTATGGGCGATGCTGCAGCCTTTGCCTATATTGCCATGCAGCAGGCTATTGCCGATGCCGGATTGTCAGAACAGGAGGTATCTAACGTAAGAACCGGGCTGATAGCCGGTTCCGGCGGTGCTTCCTCGGCCAACCAGGTTCAGGCGGCTGATATTATGCGTGAAAAAGGCATTCGCCGGGTTGGACCTTATATGGTGCCCCGTACCATGGCCAGCACCGTATCTGCCTGTCTGGCCACCCCGTTTAAAATTAAGGGGCTAAATTATTCTATCAGTTCAGCCTGTGCCACCAGTACTCATTGTATCGGCAATGCTGTACAACAGATTCAGTTCGGTAAGCAGGATATTGTTTTTGCCGGAGGTGGTGAAGAAGAACACTGGACGTTGAGTATGCTGTTTGACGGTATGGGGGCTCTGTCCAGTAAATATAATGAAACACCGGAAACCGCTTCACGTCCTTATGATGAGAGCCGGGATGGTTTTGTGATTGCCGGCGGCGGCGGTATGCTGGTGCTGGAAGAACTGGAACATGCTCTGGCTCGCGGCGCAAAAATCTATACTGAAATAACCGGTTATGGTGCGACTTCTGATGGTTCGGATATGGTGGCACCTTCAGGTGAAGGGGCAGTGCGCTGTATGCAGCAGGCATTAAGTACCGTTAATACCCCGGTTGACTATATCAATACTCACGGCACCAGTACCCCGGTAGGGGATTTAAAAGAAATGCAGGCGATTAAAGAGGTGTTTGAAAGTGCCGGCCAGCCAATACCGCCTCTGAGTTCAACCAAATCTCTGACCGGTCACTCCCTGGGGGCTGCCGGTGTGCATGAAGCGATATACAGTCTGTTAATGATGGAACATAGTTTTATTACTGCATCAGCAAACTGCAATGTGCAGGCAATTGATCCTGAAATGGCGGATATGCCTATTGTGCAGACCATGACTGAACAGCCGCTGGAAACGATTTTAAGTAATAATTTCGGCTTTGGTGGCACTAATGCTTGTCTGGTCTTCCATAAATATGCACAATAATTCAGACAAAAGACACAGTAATGCAACGGTTCTGGTGGTTGATGATGAGCCGTTTAATCTGGAAATTATTGAAGAATACCTAGAGCAAGAAGGCTATACCCTTTTTACCGCCGAGGATGGTGATGATGCCTGGCAGCAGATGCAGGCAGAACCGGATAAGTTTGATGTGATCCTGCTGGATCGCATGATGCCGCGCATGGAAGTGCTGGCGAAAATGAAAGCCCACAGCAAGCTCAAGTCTATTCCTGTCATCCTGCAGACAGCCAAAGCCTCCCAGCAGAACATTATTGAAGGCATGAATTCCGGTGCCTATTATTATCTGACCAAGCCTTTTGATGATGAAATGCTGCGTTCCATTGTACGCACGGCCATAGAAGACAAGTACCGCTATGACCTGTTGATTTCTCAACTGGAAGAAAGTGTCCGTGGCCTGTCCACCCTCAGGGATGCTATTTTTGAATTTAAAACCATTGATGAAGCCAATGACCTGGCTAAAATTCTGGCTAATGCCTGTGCTAAACCGGACAGGGCCGTAACCGGAATATCTGAAATGCTGATCAATGCCGTGGAACACGGTAATCTGGATATTAAATACGAAGAAAAATCCCGCCTAGTGGCTCAGGATAAATGGCAAGAAGAGGTAGAAAACCGTCTGCAGCAGGAGCAGTATAAGGATAAAAAAGTACGGGTGCGCTTTAAACGGGAAGGGCGTTTTAATCGTATTTTGATCAAGGATGAAGGCAGTGGCTTTGACTGGCAGAATTATCTGGAGCTGGATCCGATGCGTGCTTTTGATTCCCACGGCAGGGGAATTGCTATGGCAAAAATGATGAGTGTTGATAAAATCAAATATATGGGCAATGGCAACCAGGTTGAACTGATTCTACAGGGCTGTTAAAAAGGATGTTTACAGGCTGTTGTCGCTGGTATCAGTACGTTTGTTGTCACTATTTTCTGTAAAATTGTCCTCACTGTCCTGCTCAGTATAAGCCGTATCAGTTTGAGTCTGCAGCGGCAGGCTGAAAGAGATGGTGGTTCCCTGTCCGAAAATACTATGTGCTTTAATAACCCCTTTATGTCCCTCGATTATTTCCTTACAGATCGCTAAACCCAGTCCGGTGCCGCCGGCACCCGTATTAGTTTTACTGCTTTGTACAAACTGGTCAAAAATAGTTTCCAGTTCATTAATCGGCACCCCGATGCCTTCATCCTTAACATCTACCCGGATAGCTGACTGCTTGTTTATCAGCTGTTTTCTGGCCCCGGATTTATCTTCAATCGTAGTATAGGAAAACGCGATGGTAATAACAGAATCCGGCGGGGAAAATTTAATGGCATTGGAGAGCAGGTTATGGATGACCTGCATAATTCGCTCCTTATCGCAGGTAACACTGGTATCAATTTCATTACCGATCATTTTAATGGTTAATTTTTTCTCGGCAATGAGGGCTTTTAATTCTGCAATTACCAGGGATACCAAGTCTTCCAGAGAATTATAGGTGAAGTTGAAGTCCATTTTTTCCGCTTCAAGTTTGAACAGATCCAGCAGGTCGTTTAAGAGCAGCAGCAGTCTCTGACCGCTTAAGTGAATACGTTCAAAGTAACTGTGCAGTTTGTCCTGTGAAGGATCGTCAGTATTTTTCAGACCGATACTGGAAAAGCTGAGGATACCATGCATGGGAGTACGCAGTTCATGGGAAATATTGGCCAGAAATTCTGATTTGGAACGGTTGGCCCGCTCAGCGGCTTCTTTGGCCTGTTTCAGGTCGGCCGTCTGGACACTGATTAATTCTTCCAGGTGGGCCCGGTTACGCTGCAGTTCCCGCTCGGCATTTTTTTGTGATGTAATATCACTGTGGGTGCCGACAACACGAACAGGTGAGCCTTTAGAGTCCACTTCTACCACTTTTCCGCGATTGAGGATCCACTTGTATTGTCCTGTGCGGGTTTTAAAACGGTATTCTATCTGGAAAAAGTTGAGCTTGCCTTTTTTAAGGGTGTCCGCCATATCAGACACTTTCTGTTTATCATCCGGGTGCAGCAGTTTTCCCCAGTCTTCCAGAGTGTTGGGAATTTCTCCAACCGGGTAGGCCAGCATACTGGACCAGCGGGGGCTGACATACAGTTCTCCGGTGACCAGGTTGATTTCCCAAAGCGCATCATTACTGCCTTCCAGGGTAAATTTTAATTGTTCCTGGGTTTCGGATAAGGTCTCCAGAAGCTGATTTTTTTCTGCTATTTCCTGTTTTAACTGTTCATTGGTTTTGCGTAATTCCAGAGTATGGTTATAAGCTTCATCTTCCAGTTGTTCTTTCTTTTTATTTAGCTGTTGTTGCAGTGTATCTAGGGGCTGTTGATCTTTTGTGTACAAAATTTAACCATTTCACATAGGAAGCCACACCATACAACAGCCTAACGCTAATGTACTGGCATAGTTTCTTTCCAGCTTATCATAGCGAGTGGCG
>JBHNNM010000174.1:0-2921 GCA_048563625.1 Gammaproteobacteria bacterium
GCCAACAAAAAATTTGTCCGTTAAATTTTCTGTTCTTAAAGAAGTGGCTGGGCCGGCAGGATTCGAACCTGCGCATACCAGGATCAAAACCTGGTGCCTTACCGCTTGGCGACGGCCCAACAATAACCGAGCATAATATGTTTTCGATTTTAATCGTCACATATCAGGTAGTCAACTTAGTAATAGAACCCGCATAGATACTAAATTCTATATAAAAATGACGCCTTGCCAAAAAGGTGGGTGGATTATACGCTGAAATTTTTTATTTGTCACACCTAAAATTAAAAATTTTTAAAATTTTATTAGCGAGGGAGGATACTTTTAATAATCCATTTGAACGTAAATTCCGTATCCATTAGCCGTACTCCTTACTGAAGACGCCGTAAATCCTTCCATGGAGGCTTTTCGACAGCATGACCGCCATGGAAGGCGGGAATGCAAGAAATGCAGGAGCAATTTGTTGTCCCTGCTGTCGAAACTTCACTAAGAAGCACGACTAATGGATACTCAGTGGTTATAAATATAAAGGAGAAATATTACATCCCCGGGCATAAAAGCCGTCTATTTGTTCAGGCTTTTGCTGTAAAATTTCCTGCGCCTGGGCTTCTGATTCCACCGGGGCAAAAACACAGGCACCTGTGCCGGTCATTCTGGCTGGTGCGAACTGAGACAGCCATTGAATAGCATCATCCACTTCAGGGTATTGCTGACATACCACTTCTTCACAGACATTAATCCCTTCACCTGCCTGAAAACGGTTAATTTCCAGTGGCGAACAGTCTCTTTTTAAATTATCAGAGGAGAATATTTTTGCTGTAGAAACTGAAACTTCGGGGATCAATATTACATACCAGGGTTCATCAAGCTCTACAGGGGATAAATTTTCACCGACTCCTTCAGCCCAGGCCGCATAACCATGGACAAAGATGGGGACATCGGCCCCCAGTACAAGCCCAAGGTGAGCCAGTTCATCCTTATCAAGGTTTATATTCCAGAGCTGGTTCAGTGCTGCCAGGGTCGTGGCTGCATCGCTGCTGCCTCCGCCCAGACCACCGCCCATGGGCAGTTTTTTACTGATACGGATATTAACACCTTTGGGATAACTTGATTTCTGTTGTAATAAACGGGCGGCTTTTACCACCAGGTTATCTTTATCGGCCACACCAGCCAGTGGGGTTTCAAGTACTATTTCGCTATCATCACGCACATCAAAACTGAGTTCATCGGCATAGTCAAGAAACTGGAAAACGGTCTGTAGTTCATGATAACCGTCTTCTCTCTGACTGGTAATATGTAAGAAACGGTTAATTTTGGCCGGTGCCCGCCATATTTTTTTCAAAGGTGTTTTTCCTGCCTGTTTTTTTGATGATAGTTCAGTTTGACAGCTGCAAAGAGTGTTGCGCCAGCAGCCACTGGCTGATAATAATTTTAATTTTCAGATCGTCCCGGGTAATAACCAGCTTTTTAGGTAATACTTTTTTAGCTGTTGCACTTTCAGCCGCGGCACTTTCAGCCACGGACATCCATCGAGTGTACTGAATGTGCCAGCCCTGCTGATCAATTTCCCGGATTTGAGCTGTCTTATTATACTGAATTTTTGCTGTCGCTGAAGGTTCTGGTTGACCATGCAGCCAGTAGCGCAGGGACGATACCGGGAAAATCCAGCCGGTTTCCTGTAAAATCAGCTGTTCCAGATCGTCACCTTTTTTGGCTACCGAGGGCGTGTTTAAGCGTACATCTGAACCGGTCTGGCTGACCTGTAAGCGTGTTTCCCCAAGGGGGCCGGTAAAGCGGATTTGAAAATCATTGCCCTGCTGTATCCAGCTAAAACGGGCGTACCAGTTGTCTTCACCGCGGATCACGCTGATACGGCCATTGGCTGTCCAGGTCTGTGGAATGGTTGTTTCTTGAACCGGTAAATTCCCGGTTTGCGGTGTTTCAAGCATGGTGCAGGCTGAAAGGCTGAGCAGTAAAAGCAGCAACAGGGCGCTACTGCCGTACTGTCTAAACTGGAGCATTAAGGCAGGCCTTTATTTCAGGTAACGGCGGGTAGTGCCCACCAGGACTTCATGCTGAGGGTGTTTTTTCAGGGCTTTGTGCCAGATAGCACGGGCCTGTTCCGTTTTACCCAGTACCCAGAGTACTTCACCATAGTGAGCGGCAATTTCAGGGTCATTGTCCTTATCGTAGGCTTTTTTAAGATAGCTCAGAGCTTCCTCATTACGCCCCAGTTTATGCAGTACCCAGCCCATACTGTCCAGGGTTGCAATATCTTCAGGATCAATTTTCAGAGCCCGCTCTATGTACTGCAGGGCTTCCTGGTAACGATCGGTACGATCCGCCAAGGTATAACCCAGGGCATTGAGCGCCTGGTTGTCTTTGGGATTTTCGGCCAGAATGGCATGTAAATCTTTTTCCAGTAAATCAATGCGGTCAAATTTTTCGTCCAGCATGGCCCGGCCGTAAAGCAGGTCATGGTTATTGGGTGCAATTTTTAATGCCTGAGTATAAATCTCATAGGCTTTTTTATAGTTTTTGGCCTGAGCATAAACTTCGGCTTTAATCTGCAGGATTTCCAGGCTCTGTTTGCTGTTGCCGCCCTGTGAATGATCCAGCAATTTAAAGGCCTGATCAAATTTTTCCTGCTGGGAATAAACAATAGCCAGTCCCAGGTAGGCTTCAAAAGTATAACGGCCCTGTTTAACCCGCTTAAACCAGGTTTCAGCTTCAGCGTAGTTTTCCCGGCTGGCTTCCAGTTGAGCAATAAAATAAGCGGCTTCACTGGCATACAGGCGGTACTTATACAGCCGTTCCAGGTACTTTTTTGCATCATCCAGTTGGTTGATTTCAATGGCCAGCAGGCTGATAGCAAAAATCACTTCCGGGTTAATATCCATACTGGCCAGATGTTTAATTTGCCT
>JBHNNM010000174.1:3021-5596 GCA_048563625.1 Gammaproteobacteria bacterium
TATACAGCCGTTCCAGGTACTTTTTTGCATCATCCAGTTGGTTGATTTCAATGGCCAGCAGGCTGATAGCAAAAATCACTTCCGGGTTAATATCCATACTGGCCAGATGTTTAATTTGCCTGTCGGCTTTTTTAACCTGCTTCTGAGCCACCAGCATACGCACCAGTTCCAGCCTCAGATTAATATTATCCGGCTGCAATTCTGACCAGAGCTTAACGGCCTTAAAGGTTTGCTCATCGTTTTTGGAAAACAGGGTTACTCGGGTTGCCTTTTTGGCCAGACGGCTGTCCCGGGTCTTTTTGGCCGCTTCGTAGTATTTATTAAAGGCCAGATCATAATCGTTGCGCTGCAGCGCCATTTCTGCCAGCAACAGATCATAAAGCAGTTTAGAGTCCAGTTCTGTACCTGGAATATTATCAGCGGTGGACTTATGACCAGCAGAAGTTTCCTTCGCACTGGTTTCTGCAGCCTGTTTGTTTGTGTTAGCAAAAGCTGCTGTGCTCTCTGTTTTATCTGCTACGGATGCACAACCGGAGGCAAGTACAATAAAAGATAAGACGAATGGCCAGAACAGTGTCTGTGAAACAGTAAGTTTTCTGGTAATTATTTTAAACAACTTATTAAACAAAAGAGTTAGATCCTTAATTTATTCTACGAACATTACTAATATGAGGCATTGGACTAATTAGTATAAGACTAACTTTAAGCACATAAGTTCCAGTTGGCTCCTGCCCCTTATTCATTTAACAAGTTTATACCATAATCATGCTAAATTTGGCTAAAATTTTATATTAAAATGCGAGATTGCTTGAGTTTTGGGTGAAATTTACGCAAAATGCCCTGTTTATATCAGATAATTAGAGAATCCTTTTAAAGCCTATTTTTATAACCCGTTTTTATAACGGGTTTTCAGGAACAGGTTTTATAAGAATACATTTTTTAAGAACGCTGTTTTCAGGAACACCTGAAAACAGCGTACAAAACAATGCACTAAGGTTTACCAGATAGATTTCTATGTCGCTGCTTGCACTTGGTATTAATCACAAAACGGCTCCGGTCAAAATCAGGGAACAGCTTTCTTTTGCCCCTGATACTATACCTATGGCTTTAAAAGACCTGACTGATCAGGATGCCGTTAATGAAGCCGTGATTTTATCCACCTGTAACCGTACTGAACTCTACTGCCAGCTCAACTGTAATGATGGTGAATCAGAAGCGGCTATTGATGCCCTGATCACCTGGCTGAAAAAGCACCATGACCTGGAAGATACTGATATCACAGAATACCTGTATCTGCACCCTGAAAAAGAGGCCGTGCGCCATATGCTGCGCGTTGCCAGCGGCCTGGACTCCCTGGTACTGGGTGAGCCGCAGATTCTGGGCCAGCTAAAAACGGCTTTTTCTGTGGCCAAAGAAAGCGGCACCATCGGCCAGTTTCTGCACAAATTATTCCAGCATACCTTCAGCTGTGCCAAGCAGGTACGTACCGATACCGCCATTGGCGCAAGTCCGGTTTCCGTGGCGTTTGCTTCGGTCAGCCTGGCCAAACAGATTTTCAGTGATTTTCAGCATCATACCGCGCTGCTCATTGGTGCCGGCGAAACTATTGAACTGGTTGCACGGCATCTGAACGAATCCGGCATTGGCCGTATTATTATTGCTAACCGGACCGTCGAAAAAGCCCATACCCTGGCCCAGGAATTTAACGGTTATGCCATTTCACTCAGCGAATTGCCTAATCACCTGGCGGAAGCGGATATTGTTATCTCTTCTACTGCCAGCCAGCTGCCTATCCTGGGTAAAGGCGCTGTGGAATCAGCCATTAAAGCACGTAAACATGCCCCTATTTTTATGGTCGATATTGCGGTACCTCGGGATATTGAAGAAGAAGTCAGTGAGCTGGAAGATGTGTTTTTATATACCGTGGATGATCTCAAGGAGATCATTGATGAAGGCCTGAAATCCCGCCAGGAAGCCGCACTCAAGGCAGAAGAAATTATTGATGTGGAAGTCAGCCATTTTATGAACTGGCTGCGTTCCCTGGACTCCATTGCCATTATGAGAGAATTCCGGGAACACGCTGAAGACATACGGGATAAGGCCGTTGCCAATGCCCTGAAACAGCTTAAAAACGGCAAAGAAGCCGAACAGGTTATAAAAGAACTGGCTCGCCAGCTGACCAATAAACTGATCCATAAGCCGAGTATCCAGATCAAACAGGCCGGTATGGATGACCGTAATGAGCTTATTGATGCGGCCATTGAACTGTTTGATCTGCCCCGGAACCGTTAGCTGCTCCAGCCTCCTGATTAACCACTCCCGGTTCCCCGGAACCTGAACCATCTATTTTTTGGCTCTTCTCCGCTCTGATGAGTGAAGAAAGATGCTAATACTCACAAAACCTGTTGAAATATAAAGCTTCTGACAGTTTTATAAGCAATAGGTAATATGAGTATCAACATCTCACCCACTATTTTGGGACTGGGTGGCCAGAGAGTCAATGAAATAACACTAAATAAGCAGCATAAGACGATACATATTCTTTGCAAAAGGGATAAACGCAGGAAACCAATTG
>JBHNNM010000175.1:0-5595 GCA_048563625.1 Gammaproteobacteria bacterium
ATTCACGGCGGCTTCAGCAAGGGATACCCGGTTCCTGTTACGGGCTATCGGTTAACTGAGGTAATCAATGTTTTTTAAATGATTCTCCTTTTTGGGGGAGCTGAAACTCTAAACTTTAGTTACTAAATGTCTCGCTAAAAAAACCGGCTTTTGCCGGTTTTTTTATTCTGCCTGAATATGCCTGTGTTATAATCTTCTGTTTTTTAAATCCAAAAAAACAGCAACTAAAACTGAAAACTTAATTTACCAGCTCCCGGACACATTGGAATGATAAACAAAACTGACGACTTACGAATTCGCGGCATCAAAGAAGTAGTGGCTCCTGAAGTCATTCACAAACAATTTCCCAGTACGGAAGATGCACGTAAGACCGTTACTGAAACCCGTCAGGCCATACATAATATACTGAGCGGACAGGATGATCGGATGGTGGTTATTATCGGCCCCTGTTCCATACATGATACGGATGCGGCAAAAGAATATGCCGGACTGATTAAAACTGCACGTGAAAAACTGGAAAAAGACCTGCTGATTGTTATGCGGGTCTATTTCGAAAAACCGCGTACAACAGTAGGCTGGAAGGGATTAATCAATGATCCAGATCTGAATAATTCCTTTGAAATCAATAAGGGATTGGGTAAGGCTAGGGATCTGCTGGCACATATTAATGATATGGGGGTTCCCACAGCTACCGAGTTTCTGGATTTAATCAGTCCGCAGTATGTGGCCGATTTAATCAGCTGGGGCGCTATTGGTGCCAGAACCACAGAAAGCCAGGTTCACCGCGAACTGGCTTCTGGCCTGTCCTGTCCGGTGGGTTTTAAAAATGCTACCGACGGCGGTGTTCGTATTGCCATTGATGCGATTTTATCTGCCTCCCGTCCTCATGTTTTTCTGTCAGTAACCAAACAGGGTAAATCGGCTATTTTTTCAACAGAAGGCAATGAAGACTGCCATATTATTCTACGCGGCGGGGCAGAACCCAACAATGATGCCACCCATGTGAATGAAGTTGCACAAGAACTGGAAAAGTGTCATATTAAACCCAATCTGATGATTGACTTCAGTCATGCCAATAGCCAGAAACAATTTAAAAAACAGATTGAAGTCGCTAAAAATGTTGCTCAGCAGGTGGCCGATGGCGATACCCGCATTATGGGTGCCATGATAGAAAGTAATCTGGTTGAAGGGCGTCAGGATTGTGTGAATAAGGATGACCTGGTCTATGGTCAGAGTATTACCGATGCCTGTATTAACTGGGAAGACAGTTTTGATGTCCTGACTGAGCTGGCTGAAGCAGTACAGCAGCGAAGGGTCAGTAAACAGGATTAATATATAATCCTTAATTAATCAATACAGGTAAATCTTGATGGGCTTTATAATAGGGGTGGTTGCAGCATCAGTTGTAGTATTTCTGCTGGCCTGGCTGACTGTAAAAAATCCTAAAGCCGGTAAAATAGAAATAGCTATGGTTGTAGTATTGATAGCCATGGCCGTATTCCTGTATTTCTATGAAGACAAACGGGTTGAGATTCATAAAAACCTGATCCCCCTTGAACAAATCCAGTTATCAGATATTGAGCACCAGTGGGCTTATGGCGCTTATTATAAACTGACGGCAAAAATTACTAATAAATCTTCTAAATATCGACTCCAGTCTGTTGATTTAAAAGTGTCTTTATATAATTGCCCACAAAATAGCAAAGCACCAAAACTGGACCAGTGTGAGCTGATAAACAGTTTAATGCATACTGTAAGAACACGGCTGGATGCGCAAAAATCCAGAGATATTGAAGCCTATCTGCTGCTGGATGACAATTTACTAGGGGATAAAGTACCTGCGGATAAATTAAACTGAAAAGAGGAAGTAGCCTCTGGTCTGGCCAGGTAAATGTTTTATTCCGGATAAGAGCCTGTTTTCTTAATACGCTCCATTTCAGAAACCATCCTGTTAACATCTCCATTCAATTCAGCGTCACTTAAATCAAACAGGCTGGCATCGGTCTGACTGACCACAGCCATTAAAGCCGGAGCGCCCAGATAACGCAGGCCGCCGTGAATTTTATGGACAACGGCTTTTAATTCTTCCTTATCGCCTTCCTGTAAAAGTGTCTGGACACTTTGTATATAATTGGGAATTTCCTTTATAAACATGGCCAGTAAATCATCGGCCAGTTTTTTGTTTCCCGAAACCACTTTAAGTGCTGCCTGCAGATTAAGAATGTCGAGGTTTTCAGGCATTGATACTCCCAAATAATGATTATTTACAGTATGATTGAATAATTATAATTTATAACTTTACTTTATTACAGGCACTTTAAATGAAATACCCCACTATAGAAGACTTCGTTGGTAATACTCCGCTGGTTCGTTTACAACGTCTGCCTGGTGAAACCACCAATACTATTCTGGTCAAGCTTGAAGGCAATAACCCCGCCGGTTCGGTTAAGGACAGGCCGGCACTGAGTATGATTGCCCGTGCTGAACAACGTGGTGACATTAAACCTGGAGATACCCTGATAGAAGCCACCAGCGGCAACACCGGTATTGCCTTGGCAATGGCAGCCGCTATTAAAGGTTATAAAATGGTGCTAATTATGCCGGATAATATGAGTGAAGAACGTCGCGGTGTTATGAAAGCCTTTGGCGCTAACATTATCCTGACTCCGGCAAAAGACAGTATGGAAGGGGCTATTGACCTGTCACGCGAAATGGAACAACAGGGTAAGGGGATTGTTCTGGATCAGTTTTCCAACCCGGATAATCCGGCTGCCCACTATTTTGGTACCGGCCCTGAGATCTGGAAAGATACCCATGGTGAGATCACCCATTTTGTTAGTGCCATGGGCACAACGGGAACCATTATGGGGACAGCTCGTTTTCTTAAAGAACAGAGCCCGAATATTGAAATCCTGGGTGTACAGCCGACCGAAGGATCCCAGATCCCAGGGATCCGCCGCTGGCCTGAAGAATACCTGCCAAAAATTTATCACCCTGAAGAAGTGGACAGATTGCTGGATATTGATCAGCAATCTGCTGAAGATACCGTACGGGCTCTGGCAGCTAAAGAAGGTATATTTGCCGGGGTTTCATCCGGCGGGGCGGTAGCTGCAGCTCTTAATCTGAGTAAAACGGTTGAAAATGCTACTATTGTAGTCATTATCTGTGACCGTGGGGATCGGTATTTATCTACCGGTGTTTTTCCTGCTTAACTCGTGTGCAACAGTTTATTAAGCTTATAACTTCCCCCTTCTTTAGAAGGGGGATTGAGGGGGTTGCAATTCAAAGACTTAAACCCCCTTTATCCCCCTTTGAAAAAGGGGGACTTAAGAAAAGCCTTGTGACCCTGTTTTTTGTGGTTATAAGTGCGGCTATTCTTTTTTCTCTGAATAATAGTCAGGCCGTCAGTCTGGTTTCTCTGAGCATTGATCAGATTATTATTCCTCTGGAAACATCATCGTCATCATCTGAAAAAACTTCAACGCCTAAAACACCTGCTTTTTTAAATACTTTAACCCTGGACAGATTACAGGTGGATATGGATATCAGCAGTAATCCGGCCATATTTCATCTGTCTCTTGCAGAACTTAACTTACCGGAACCTTATCAACAATTGCGGAATCTGCAGTTCAGTTGTCAAAGTCTGGAAATGGAACCGGGTTTTATCCATTGTCAGGGCAACAAACTTTCTGTATTCGGTTTGTTGCCTGAGCAAACCGCAGAAAGCACTGATTTTAGTTTCAATTATTCCTTTGCGGATCAGCAGTTAGTTTTAACTATTAATAAAATTAATACGGGAAAGGGTAAACTCAGTATAAATTTAAAACTGTTAAATGATCAGTGGCAGATGGATTTTAATGCAGAGCAGTTAGCGTTTAAGGACTTTAAAAGCTATTTTAAATGTTACTATCCTGAATTTATGAATTCAGTATCTGATGAAGGGTTTATTTTAAGCGCTTCAGGCAGTTTGCAGTGGGTGTTTGCTAAAGCCAATATTGAACAGTCCGGGGGGCTTAAATTATTAAAAATTGACGGCAAGGTAGCAAATTTACATTATAGCTATAGTACCAATAATACAGACAATCTTGCTGAAAAACTGTCTTTTAATTTCCGTTACACTTCCGATGCCATTAGTCCCCAGAAAACTCAGTCCACTTTGTCTCTCAGCCGCATTAAGGGGGAATTATTACAGAATGATATTTATCTTTCGTTTACAGGAAAGGAAAAGCTCTATCTAAAATTTCTTAAAAGTGATATTAACAACTCCTTAAAATTCAATCGAATAAAGCTAACTATTGATAAATTACTTAATATAGAGGCGTCAACTGAACTGAAGCCCGGCAGCGATTCCGTTCTGCAGGATTTTCATATTGCTTACACCCTTAATGATCTGCAGAGTTTTAACAACCTGTATTTAAAAAACATTCTTGAAAGTACTGAATATGAAGGTTTGCTGTTAGAAGGTAAGCTAAAGGGCTTCTTTGGCCGACGCGGCAAAAAAATACAGCTTAATACTATTTTAAAAGAGCTGTATCTGGATTTTAACCAGCAAATTGCTGTCACCAATTTAAACGGGGAACTGAACTGGAACAATCATAAAAATTCAGTCCAGAGTCCTGTCAGTGATATTAACTGGGAAGAAATTCAACTTGCTGAACTGCCGTTTGGCACAACCCGGCTTAAATTTGTGGCCTTTAGTGATCAGGCTAAATTACTGCAGGAAACTGATATTCCACTGTTTGACGGGGCATTGCATATCAACAGTCTGAAACTGAACCGGATTGGAGAGCCGGTTTCTGAACAGGACAAAAGCACAGGTATGATTATCAGTATTGACGGACTGATAAAACCGGTATCACTTAAGCTGATATCTGAACATTTTAACTGGCCGCTTCTTGATGGTAAATTATCAGCGGTTATTCCTGAAAGCACCTATACCCGTCACCTGCTGACTGTCGGCGGAGCCATGATGATGCGGCTATTTGACGGCAGTATTATTTTCAAGGACTTAAAAATAGAACATCCGTTGGATGACGGTGCCCGTTTTTTTGCCAATATCGATTTATTAAACCTGGATCTCAAATCACTGACTAAAACCTTTAATTTTGGTGAAATAGAAGGGCGTATGGCTGGTAAAATACGCAATCTGGAACTCTATAACTGGTCACCGGTTGCCTTCAATGCATCTTTTGGAACGCCCAAAAATGATAAAAGCCGACATCGTATCAGTCAAAGAGCCATTGATAATCTGTCCAGCCTAGGTGGAGCCTCCGGGATTTTATCCCGTAGTTTTTTAAGTGTGTTTGAAACCTTCCGTTATGCCAAAATCGGCCTGAGCTGCCGACTAAAAAACAATATCTGTTATATGGATGGTGTTGAACCTAAAGGGAATAATGCCTACTATATAGTCAAAGGCAGCGGCCTGCCCAGAATTGATGTTATGGGGTTTCAGAAGGCGGTTAACTGGGAAGTGTTAATCAATCGACTGAAGAATATTCAGTCGGCTAATGAAGCCGTTATTGAATAAGCTTTTTGCAAATGATTTAGTGTCCATCTGTTTATGAGGCTTTTAAGGTTGTTCTCCGCTTTAATGAG
>JBHNNM010000176.1:0-5573 GCA_048563625.1 Gammaproteobacteria bacterium
TCAAGGCGCATCCTGAACAGGTCTTCCTGAGGTATTTTTGGCTGTTTCTTTGGCTTCATTTTGGTCTGGAAATTTGCAAGGTAATAAGGCTTATTTTACCAAAAACTTGCAAATTTAACACACAAAACTCACCAATATTTCCTTATAAATCAATACACTATGATTTGTTCAGGGCGGACTATTTACCGTGACTAGCTACAGGTACTCCATAGTACTCTGAATTTTACTGAATAATTACCTAACTCTTCTGAAAAGGCTGGTAGTCAATACGGGCCACACCACTATCAATGGCCGCTTTAGCCACGGCAGGCGCAACCGTTGATATCAGACGCGGATCAAAAGGTTTTGGAATAATATAATCCGTGCCGAACTCCAGCTTATCTACACCATAGGCGGTACTGACTTCATCTGGAACCGGCAAACGTGCCAGTTGCGCCAGAGCATGCACTGCAGCCGTTTCCATTTCTGTATTAATGGTTTTTGCCCGCACATCCAGTGCCCCGCGGAAAATAAAAGGAAAGCCCAGTACATTATTGATCTGGTTAGGGTAGTCAGAACGGCCGGTAGCCATAATCAGATCACTTCTCACACCCATAGCCTGTTCCGGTGCAATCTCCGGATCCGGATTAGAGAGCACAAATAGCACGGGGTTTTCGGCCATACTGGCAACCATTTCTGTTGACACAATATTCGGCCCGGAAACACCAATCAGAACATCCGCTCCCTGCATGGCATCGGCCAGGGTTCGATCATCTGTTTGAGTAGCAAATTCCTGCTTATAAATATTAATATCATCTCGGCCGCTGTGTACCACACCGTTTCTGTCCACCAGGTTAATCTGCTGTTTTTTAACCCCCAGAGTCAATAATAAACGCATTGAGGCAATACCCGCAGAACCTGCTCCAATACAGACGATTTTAACTTCATCCAGTTGCTTGTTCTGCAGTTCCAGAGCGTTTAATAAGCCGGCCGCAATAATGATTGCTGTGCCATGCTGATCATCGTGGAATACTGGTATATCCAGCCGTTCTTTCAGGATCCATTCAATTTCAAAACAGTGCGGAGCGGCAATATCTTCAAGGTTTATACCGCCAAAGGTTGGGGCAATATTAGTGACGGTCTCAATAAAAGCTTCCTGTGAATCTGCCTGAACTTCAATATCAAAAACATCAATACCGGCAAACTGTTTAAACAGCACACCCTTACCTTCCATCACCGGTTTGCCCGCCAGCGGCCCCACATTGCCCAGTCCCAGAACCGCCGTACCATCACTGATCACCGCAACCAGATTACCCTTACTGGTATATTGATAAGCCAGCTCCGGATCCTCGGCAATTTCTCGCACTGGTGCCGCAACTCCGGGAGTATAGGCTAGGGAAAGTTCATCCTGAGTCGCACAGGGCTTGCTGGGATTAACACTGATTTTTCCCGGCCTGGGAAGCGCATGATACTCCAGCGCCTGTTTTTTTAAAGTGTCTTTATTAGACATATCTGAAACCTTATATTACAAATAATACCTTCACCCTGCCCTTCTCCCATAAGGAGAGGGCATAATATAAATAGATGAGCATTAATCAATAAGCTCAAGGTTATCTCTAACCATGAGACGTAAATTCTGTTTACCCTTATAACGATGAATCCAGCCTCTTACCCGGATTTTTTTACCCACCAAGTATTTCAGGTGTTTAAATTTTTTTTGATCTTTTCTGGCAATCTGTACGGACAGATTTTTACTCAGTTTTAAATACAGATACTTCCGGCTTTCATTATAGGCCAGAACCCTTCCGCTCACAAAACGATACCCCTCGGCTTTAGCGGATAGTTTACTGGCCTGAAACCACTGCATTTCCGGTAATTGCCATAAACCTTTTCCGGCCTTTCTGGCCTGTTTCTCCAGAGTACGGTAACAGGACAGATTACGGTCATTAGGCAAGACCACAATGCTGAGCGCCAGCCCCTGTCTGAGCAGATATTCCTCAATACTTTCTCCATCAGGTAAAACCACATAGGCCAGGATTCTTTTATAGCGGTCCTTACGTTCGCGGTCATAATACAGGCCGACTTTGTTATTAGTTGCCAGTAATTTCCGAACCGCCTGCCATGCCTGCAGCCCATAAGGGTCTGAAGCTTCGCCACGATGCCCTAATTCCGGGGTATTAATACCAATCAGACGGATTTTACGACCATCCTTAAGGTGCAGGGTATCACCATCCACTATGGTTTTAACCTGTGTCCAGTGCGTTACCTGTTTTAACCGCTGTTGGGCAGTCAGACAGACTTCCTGAGCCGAGGCACCGGCAGACAGAAGAACGAACAGGGCCGGAAGAAACGGGCGGAAATAAAAAAGGCACCTTAGAAAACTAAAGTGCCTTTGGCTGTTTTTCTGCTTTCTGTTACTCTTTCTGCCAGCCAGCATCACTGACCATTGATTAGAGCAAAACAGGGGCATAAAAAACTTATTTCATACCATACCATACTTCTGACGGAACTTATCAACACGACCCGCAGTATCCACCAGTTTCTGCTTACCTGTGTAGAAAGGATGGCAGTTAGAACATACTTCGATCAATAATGTGTCCTTAGCTATGGTAGAACGTGTTTTGAAGCTATGGCCGCAACTACAGGTGACCTGGACTTCTTTGTATTCTGGATGGATATTTGCTCGCATAATAATTAACCTTATAAAATTCGTTGAATGCCGCCACCTGTTCCCGGAACTTACCAGTTATCAATATCAGTAACTGTCAGCTATCCGCAACCGGCACCGCAAACCATTCCAGCTCAGCTGGATCAGGAACTGCCGATCATACGCCGGTTCCTGCTGTTTTTCAAGCAAAATTTATTATCATTTTCTGACACACAATACTCACTCGATTATTTTTTCAGCTTATGCTATACCCTTGCTATAAATATTTACCTCTTACCCAGAAAACGGACATTTCCTATGCCTCCAAAAAATAAAAAAACAAAAAAAACCGATTAAACCGGTAAAATTCATCCACAGCAAGCAGGGAATGGATACTGAATCCATTCGACGGGCCATTGCTGACCGGCTGACCTTTACCATTGGTAAAGATACCCTGACCGCCACTGAGCTGGGCTGGCTCAACTCAGTTTTCTATGCCATTCGGGATCGACTGATAGAACGCTGGATGAATACCATGCGCAGTTATTATGCCTGCGATACCAAGCGGGTGTACTACCTGTCACTGGAGTTTCTAATTGGCCGGACACTGCTTAACGCCATGTTAAATCTCGGCATTGAGCAGGAATGCTGTCAGGTTGAAAGAACTGAGACATGATCTGCAGAAGCTGACAGAACTGGAGCCGGATGCTGCCCTGGGTAATGGTGGGCTGGGCCGACTAGCCGCCTGTTTTCTGGATTCTCTGGCCACAATGCAGCTACTTGGCTATGGCTACGGCATTCGCTATGAATATGGTATATTTCGACAGGGCATTAATGATGGCTAGCAGGTGGAACACCCTGATAACTGGCTGCGTTACGGCAATCCCTGGGAGATCCCCAGAGCTGAAGTTCTGTTTCCCATTCATTTTGGTGGAGAGGTGATTACCTATCGGGATGAAGAAGGTGATACCCGTTCTCACTGGGTGAATGCCGATGAAGTAATGGCCATGGCTTTTGATACCCCAATTCCCGGTTATAATGTCGGGACAGTAAATAACCTACGTTTATGGTCAGCCAAAGCATCACGGGATTTTGAACTGCAGTATTTTAATGAAGGCAACTATATTAAAGCGGTTGAAGACAAAAACCGTTCTGAAAACCTCTCCCGGGTATTATACCCTGACGATACCACTGAAATGGGCCGTAAACTGCGCCTGAAGCAGGAATACTTTTTCGTCTCTGCATCGCTGCAGGATATTCTGATACGCTATGAAAGATAGCATGATGGTTTTGATGAACTGCCTGATAAAGTAGCCATTCAGCTTAATGACACCCATCCGGCCATTGCCATTGCTGAACTGATGCGGATCCTGGTAGATATAAATTACCTAGACTGGGATTATGCATGGGATATAACCCAAAAGGTGTTTGCTTATACCTGCCATACGCTGTTGCCCGAAGCGCTTGAAACCTGGGCAGTAGCCCTGTTTGAAGAACTGCTGCCACGGCACATGCAGATCATCTATGAAATTAATTTTCATTTTCTGCAGAATGTTAATCATTGCTTTCCAGGTGACGGTGAATTATTAAAAAATGTTTCTCTAATTGATGAATGCGGGAAAAAACAGATTAGGATGGCCCATCTGGCCATCGTGGGCAGCCATAAAGTCAACGGCGTGGCCCAGATCCACAGTGAATTAATGCAGGACACAATTTTTAAAGATTTTTATCGCCTGTTTCCGGATCGTTTTATCAACCTGACCAATGGCGTCACACCCCGACTGTGGATCAACCAGGCCTACCCTGCCCTGTCCGGCTGACTGAGCAAACTGATTGGTTCTGACTGGCAAAAAGATCTGCAGAAACTGCGTAAACTGGAAAAATACGCCACCAAAAAAGAGCATCAGGAAGCTTTCTTAAACATCAAACTGCAAAATAAAATTCGCTTATGTAAAAAAGTCGCAGATGAATTAAAAATAGAGCTTGATCCAACTGCAATGTTTGATATTCAGGTAAAACGTATCCATGAATACAAACGCCAGTTACTGAATATACTGCATATTGTTACCCTGTATAACCGGATTCGAAATAATCCGGAACTGGAAGTTGTACCCAGAGTAGTCATTATTGCCGGTAAAGCCGCACCGGCTTACAGCATGGCCAAGCTGTTTTTTAAATTAATCAATGATATTGCGGTGATCGTAAACAATGATGTGCGGATGCATAACAAACTGAAAGTGGTCTTTATTCCTAATTATGACGTGACCAATGCCACCATTATTATCCCGGCCGCAGATCTTTCTGAGCAGATATCAACAGCAGGAACAGAAGCATCCGGAACCGGCAATATGAAACTGGCACTTAACGGTGCATTAACCATCGGTACCCTGGATGGTGCTAATGTGGAAATGAGGCGGGAAGTTGGAGATGATAATATCTTTATTTTTGGTCATACCGTAGAAGATCTGGAAACCCTGAAAAGTAATCATTACAACCCGTATCATTATTATGAGGACAACCCCTTATTAAAAGAAGCCGTCGATCTGATCAACTCTGATTACTTCTGCCCCGGTGATCCCGAGCGCTTTAAACCCGTAGTCGATTCCCTGCTGACCAGCGACCCCTATTTTGTAATGGCCGATTACCCGGCCTATATCGATAAACAGAGAGAAGTTGAAGTTCTGTTTCAGGATAAAAACAAATGGGCAGAAAAAGCCATGCTGAATATCGCCCGCATGGGCTACTTCTCCAGCGACCGAACCATTCAGGAATATGTGGAAAAAGTCTGGGGGTTGGAGCCTATAGAACCAGGGAGGTGTGTTTAGAAAGAGCAGCGTTCAGCGTTCAGCGTTCAGCGTTCAGCGTTCAGCGTTCAGCGTTCAGCGTTCAGCGTTCAGCGTTCAGCGTTCAGCGTTCAGCGTTCAGCGTTCAGCGTTCAGCGTTCAGC
>JBHNNM010000177.1:0-5573 GCA_048563625.1 Gammaproteobacteria bacterium
TCATTATTCTTGGAGAAATCTACAAAACAATGGCAACGCAATGAAGAAAGAAGGACACAGAGACTGTGGCTTGCTGTGAGCGATGAGTTCACGCTTTGCGTGCTTCGGACAACACATGCGGTGGCGCAGTGGTTGTGTACAGTACACTTACTAATGTGCATGGACATTGAAGCGAACCCTGGCCCTGACGAAAGTAACAACATCCTGCAGATCATGGAATGGAAGTTTGCACAAGTGATGTATGGCATGCAGACGTACACAGCTAACATTTGCAGAATGATTGAAGAGAAGTGGACAAACATAGACAAAAGTTTCCGTGATTTGACAGCTCATGTAGGGGAACTGAGACAGCGCATTGAGCAAAACAAAGATGACATTGACGATCTGCAAGAGGATAGAGAGACTATCCTCGAACGGTTGGACAGACTAGAAGAGAAGATTGACTCAACCGAAATGGAAACCAAGCGAAACAATCTGAAGTTCATTGGAATCAGAGAGCCACGGCGAGGGGACAGCTACACTAGCGTGGAGCAGCAAGTAGTTGACGCTTTGAACGAGTTCTCAACTTCTCCATGCTGGCATCTCGCAGACGTTAACCGTGCTTTTCGAGTCGGCGCCCGACAACAGCGGAGCGACCAACCCCGCCCTCTCATAGTCCAGTTCTACAGATGGAAGGACAAGATGGCGATACTGAACGACAGAAACCTGCGAGACAAACTCAGACGTGCCGGCATCAAGGTGACGTCCGACCTGACCTCCCGTCAGAGAGACACACTAGACTTTTACCGGAGCCAGGGGAAGATAGCCTACTATCGAAACGGAAGACTGCAGTTCGCTGACAGACTGGACTCCTTCCCACGGAGTCGCCACCACGAGTCCTACAGCCAGGCTTTGCGCAGTGACGGCCACTACCTCCAGAGCGACGAATGGCCTCAACTCCCACGGCACAGACAAGAAGAACCTTGGAGCCAGCAGCGGGCACGCGACCACTCACCCCGGAGAGATGCCTACCACAGAAGAAACGCCCCACCGAGAAGGGACGGTGACATGGCCAGTGAAAGCAGTCAACATAGTGCGGCTGGCAACGATGTCCCGCGACGCAGAGCCCCAGGCCAGACCAGACAGGCAGGAAATGGACCACGTGACCAAAGTGGCAACCAGTCCAGCCAGCAGTACTACGTCAGCAAGCACGCCCCTGACCTGAGGGACACCGGAGAGGAGAAGGGAGACACAGTTAGCCCCGTCACCAGCGAAAGAGGAGCACAGCCACGAGAGCAGAGAGGACAAAACAGTAGGCGTGACATCGACAGACACGGCAACAGCGCACATGACAACCATCAGGACAGGACATCTCCTGGCGAAGCTAAAGGTGCAAGACCGAGACCTGTTGCTCCCGGCACTCCCCCCTATGATGACGTCATCGGATCTGGAGCCACGCCGACAGCAACTGAAGGAAGAAAGGAGACAACAGACCTCATACAAGACACACCGGAAGAAGACCAACAAACAGGCCACATGGACACACAGAACAGCAACGATGAAGATGACAACAACCAAAGCATTGTCAACGATGCAGAAGACAGTGCTTCCAACAGAGACTGCACCAGAGGTCACACCGAAGACAAAGAACAAGAGGAAGACACCACACTGAGACAAGAACCTGGAAGACCTTCTAGCAGCCAAGATACATACACAACACGGACAACTAGCGAAGATACCGTCGCAACAGAGCGAAACCAGGCCAGCAATGAACAACTCGAAGCTACCGAGAGAGAGGTTGATCAAGGCCACCAACCCGGGGCAGAAAGTGACAGCAAAACCAACGGATCGCACGGGCAGTCCCAAGAGGCAGATGTAGAGGCAACACCTAGTCCAGTCGAACAGGAACGGGTCAGCCAACCCGCAAGCACTGCACGGACACTACGATCAGGCCGGGATACCCAGAAAGGACGTTCACAGAGTCAGAGCAGCATTGTGGACTCTTTCCGGAGAATGCAGTCCAGCGACCGAACCAAGGATTACCAGGCAAGAAGAGGGGGCACTCAGGACAGGTCTGCAAGTGCCTCCAACAGATAGGACATCGGCCGGGCCTCAGGTAAAGATCAAAACTTTAATCAACGAGATACGTGGACTAAAGTGCAGTCAAGTCCGCGGAATAAGTGTGTCCCCGCGTTCTGTTCTGGTGAAGTGGAAAAAAGTGTGAAATTTCTAAATTATAATATTAATGGCTTGCTACAAAAGATAGACAATTCTCACCTTATTCAGTACATAACTTCTCATGATTTTGTGTGTCTAACAGAATCCTTCATTGCAACTTCATTTGAATCAGACCTATTCAATGACTACTGTATTTACACTGCCATAGCGAAAAAACTATCTCACCAAGGCCGTTATTCGGGTGGTGTTGTTGTCATGGTCCGAAAGCAATACTCACCGTATGTGAAACAGATTTCCACTGATCTTGAAAATATGATCGTGCTAAAAATAGACAAAGAACTTCTTCAAACGCAAAAAGATGTGATGCTCATGTGTTCTTACATTCCTCCGTATGATTCCGCTTACTGGAAAAACTGTCGGTACGGGATTGGTATAGATCTTCTGGAGCAGTGCATTTTGGACCTACATGACTCGTTTGATGATTTCCATATACTGTTATGCGGTGATTTAAATGCGCGAACAGCCTCTGAAAACTACACGGGTATAGCAGAAGACTTTCAAGATATAATGTTGCAAGCAAACAGCATATTCCCAAGAAAATCCCAAGATCTCATTGTAAACACTTTTGGTCAACAACTTCTCGATTTTTGTAATATGTATGATTGCGTTATTTTGAATGGCTTGTGTGAAGGGGAACATGACAACAGCTTTACATACATTGCCAGTTGTGGGGCAAGTGTTTTAGACTATTACATTATGTCATGTGATTTGTACCACTCAGCATACAGTGGCTCTTTGGTGGTCGAAGGCTATACTGAATCTGACCACTTACCAGTTGTTTTGACTTTTATTAGAAAAGAATCCGTTAGAGAAGACCGACAGTGTCAGGAAGAGACAGCAGATGTAAAATATACGGAAAAAATCGTTTGGAGTAGTGAAAAAGAACAAGAATTTGTGGACAACATGAGGAGCAACGAAATTCAAAACAAGTTAAAAATAGCCCTGGACCACCTTGAAAATCATGTTGAAGATGCTTTATGTAAATTTGTGGAGTGTTTGACATCTGCTGGCAGTTGTATGGTAAAGAAATGTTATAATAACAAAAAGGCAATGAAAGCAAAATGGTTTGATGAAGATTGCAGACAAGCAAAAAAAGAGAGTCGTTCGAAACTAAAAGTATTCAGATCTACAAGGAGTGATAAAGATAGGAAAGAATATGTTGAAGCAAGGAAGAGGTACAGATATCTGCTAAAAGCAAAGAAGCAGAGCTTTAGAAGAGAAAAGACAACATTGCTTGCTGCAAACTTGAACAACCCATCAACGTTTTGGAAAGAATTGAGAAATATGGGCTGCGGGAAACAGAATAAAGCCAACAGTAGTAATATTGATATAAATGAATGGTACAATCATTTCAAGGATCTTTTTGCAAACAATGATATTGATGACAATGTACAAGATGCTAGCCAGTTTGATAATTCTGAAGAATCAGATCACTTTTTGAATGAAGAAATTACTGAGCTGGAAGTTCAGAAAGCTATTAAGAAATTAAAATGTGGAAAAGCATGCGGATTAGACGGAATTACAGCAGAAATGTTGAAAGCGGGAGGACAGGATGTGGTGCTTTTTCTTACTAGGATGTTTAATGTATTGTTTGAAAAGGGTATTTACCCACAGGATTGGGCCAAGGCAATTGTTATCCCAATTCATAAAAAAGGAAACACCGAACATATGGATAACTACAGGGGGGTATCTTTACTCAGTGTTGTAAGTAAATGCTACACCTCTGTATTAAATGCTAGGCTGTATTTTTGGTTGGAGGAAAATGCCGCAATTACGGAATGTCAAGCTGGATTTCGGAAAAACTATTCTACTGTTGATCAAATATTTAACCTTTATGCTATTGTTCAAAAGTGCTTGAGGAAGAAGGGACAGAAATTGTATGTCGCATTTGTGGATTTTAGGAAAGCATTTGATTCTGTACGGCATGACAAACTTTTAGATTGTATTAGAAATCAAGGAATTAAGGGGAAGTTTTTTGGTGCTCTTAGGGCTATGTATAACTCATTACTTTCTTGTATAAGAGCCAACTGCAAGTACTCTGAGTTTTTCGAGTGTCCTGTTGGTGTTCGTCAAGGATGTGTTCTGAGTCCAACATTGTTTTCCTTGTTTATCAACCAACTGGCAAATCATGTGACAGCAAAAGGCAGGCATGGAATACAGCTAGTGCCAGGGGTCATGGAACTATTTATCTTATTGTTTGCAGATGATGTAGCCTTATTATCGACAACACCTACTGGTTTACAAAACCAGTTAGACTGTCTTAAAACATGCTGCCAAGAGATGAAAATGGAGGTAAATAAGGACAAAACAAAAATCATGGTATTCAGAAAGGGGGGATTTTTGGCTAAGCATGAAAAATGGTTCTATAACGACACCAGATTGGAAGTTGTTAATAACTACTGCTATCTAGGTTTCAATTTTACCACGAAACTGAGTTGCAAGCAGGGTACAGACCACTTAGCGGCAAAAGGGAAAAAAGCAGTAATATGTCTTAGCAAAGCTTTTCAAAAATACAAAGAAATGACATACGAAACATTCTTCAAAATATTTGATTCCAAAGTGCAGCCAATTTTACTATATTCGTCTGAAATTTGGGGACTACAAAGACTTGAGAATATTGAAAAAATTCACTTAATGGCTTGTAAAAGATTCCTCGGAGTTCCGGTCAGAACACCCAATAAAATGGTGTATGGTGATTTAGGAAGATTTCCTCTTTTCATAAATAGCTATATTAGTTGCATTAAGTATTGGTTTCGATTACTGGAAATGGGGAATGACAGACTACCGAAAACAGCCTATGAAATGCTGCTGTGTTTAGACAGAAACGGAAAAGACTGCTGGGTTTCTAAAATTAGGGAAATTCTGTGTGAAACTGGATTCAACTTTGTATGGCTGCAGCAGGGGGTTGGTGATAAAAACTCCTTTTTGAGGTCATTCAAACAAAGGCTAGTAGATATGTTTATACAGGAATGGTCTGGAGCTGTTAGAGATAAAGATAGGTATGAAATTTATCGGTCTTTTAAGACGATCTTTGAAAAGGAGAAGTATATTTTAAACACTGATATATATTGCTTTAGAGTGGCTGTATCACAGGCTAGATTTGGAGTACTTCCATTAAACAACAACTTACACCGGTACAGCGTTTTATCTCTAGACAGAAATTGTGCTTTTTGCATAAATGAAATTGAAAACGAACATCACTTTTTGTTTAAATGCCCTATGTACGCGGACCTCAGAAGGAAATTTATACCAGATTCTTCCTTTAGATCCTTAAAAACAGCACTTGAAGCAAGAAATCAAAGTCTATGTCGGAATGTGTCAAAGTTTATTTTTCATGCCACAAACAAAAGAAAACA
>JBHNNM010000178.1:0-1531 GCA_048563625.1 Gammaproteobacteria bacterium
CTAATACCTGTTATTGTTATTAATTAAAAACCTGAAATTAAGACTATAGTAAAATTATTATCACAAATAAAATAAAAAAAGCACCTAATCGCTACATTCCTTAGATCTGGATCAGGGCGGAGCATATTTTTAATAATTCTCATTTAAACGCAAATACCGTATCCATTGACCGTACTCCTTGCTGAAGACGCCGTGAATCCATCCATGGAGGCTTTTCGGCAGCATCCCTGCTGCCGAAACTTCATCAAGAAGTACGGTCAATGGATACTCAGTGTCTATAAATGTAATATTTTTTCATATTGAACATATTTTAATCAAAGTATAATCCGGCCCTGAGATTTGGATTCAGTTTTATCTTACGGGGTACTGCTTAAAGCTGTACCCGTATGAAAAGACCGCAAACGCTGCAGCTCATCTGAGCGTTTCTGCACATCTTTATAAGCCCGTTTAAAATAACTGCGCAGGGATTTCTTCACATGAGGGTTTACATCCTTAAGCGGAATCTCTTTAAGGACAGCAAAAATAGCCAAGGCATAGGTAATATCATATTGTGACAGAAAGGACTGGCGCTGAACCTTCTGCGGCTGACAACTGCCGCAGGTGGTATTACGGTATTCAAAGGCACTATTGGCAAACATTAGCCCGAACCCCATAAAAACCGCTAGTACTTCGGTAATATGCGGCCAGTTATCTTCTCCGCCCGGCGGCAGATTTTGAGCCATTGATCCCAGATAATGTGCCAGGGTGTGGGAAAATGAAGCAATAATGGCTTCCGGATTAGTCACCTGGCGGGGGTCATATAAAATAGCCAGGCTTTCAGCTTCATTCTGACTATCGGCAATACTTCCTTCCATAGTTCTTAAAGAAGAACCCTGAATCGTTAACTGAGCCTGTTGGGTCAGACAGGTCTGATCCGTGGTTAAACGGCAGGGCCAGTGTTCTAAACCGGCGTATTCCCTGACCTTGTCAAAGATAATCTGCGCCATTTCCTGTGCACTGGACGCCGTACCCGGAAAATGCCGGTTAGAAGGGATAACCAGAATACTGTCTTCAAAGAACAGTTCAGCATCAAAATTTTCCAATGCCCAGGCATAGACATCAAATAACCATTGCACCGATTCTTCATCGAGAACCGGGGATGTTTTTAAAAAACCTAAAATAATACTGTCTCCGTAAAATTGAATCTGTAAGTTCTAAAACCTGCACCTTAACCATTGCTTGAACTCTAAGAGTAGGTGGTTTCCCTATACTTTAGTATATTAGCAAATAATAATGGATAGATTTTAAAATATGGTCTATACTATATAGATTATTATAAATGAGCAGAAGTAAGGAGAAAACAATGCTCTTCCAAAAACGTAAATTAATTATGACTGCCTGCACAGTTCCGACTTTTCTGGCTGTTGTCGGGTTCAGTCTGGGGGGAGCCCATGCCAGTGAGACTGCGCTCAATACTGATACTGTCAATTTCCAGGGCCAGGAATATCGTTATCCGCCTGCTGAGGCATTTAATAGACCAGTAAGCAGACCC
>JBHNNM010000178.1:1631-5564 GCA_048563625.1 Gammaproteobacteria bacterium
TGGCGCTATGCCTCCTCCTTATGCCAGAAATAGTGCGCCTTATACCAGAAACGGTGCGCCGCCAGCACCTCAGACAAGACCGGGCTATATACCTCCACCACCTCGCCCTTCTGGAGCGCCGCCGTTAAATCCACCTTTTACGGGTCCGGGCAACCAGTCAACACCTGGCAATTCAGCCGTCGTTATTCGCGATCCTGACATCCCGAAAGAATATGCCAATAACCCGTATATTGATGGTACCTATACCAGCAAGCCACCACCTCCGGTAAATAATCCTAATACTGGCCGACGCGGCGGCGGCAGCGGCCCCTTTAAAAACATGGGCTTCGGACCCTTTAACGGCAATGATGCCCCCTGGGAAACCTGGCCCTTTGGTTCCAAAGACAGTTTCTGGAGTCGAAAAGAATTTCCTTTAAAAAATCAACACCCCAGTGACTGGTTTAACCCCGGCGATCCTAAAGAAGGCCTAGCCGTTATGTGGGATGATTTAATTGCTGCACCTGACGATATAGGCACTATGCCCGGCGGCTGGAATATTCCTTCTGTGCGCGTTCCTAATCCGGTGGATCTTGAAGACCAGCTGGAAAAAGCCAGTAAGGAAGTGCCCGATTTGATTCGTGTTTATGAATAAAACCTGTCTATGATTTATTTTGTCCCTTTAAAAATAAAGGGACAAAATAATATCTGCCTGTTAGCTTCCCTTTTACCTGTATCCTACCTTTATTTAAGTTAAAATAACCTCACTATTAAACTTTAATTTTTGAGGAGTATCTTGACTGATTTTATCCCCGGTCAACGCTGGATCAGTAATACTGAAATTCAACTGGGTCTCGGCACTATTGTTGATACCGATCATCGCACTGTCAGCATTTATTTTGCTGCCGGAGATGAAACCCGTACCTATGCCAGAACGGATGCACCGCTAACACGTATAATTTATACACCTGGTGAAACGGTCAACACCGTTGCAGGTCAGTCTGTAATCATTGATAAAGTGATAGAAACCGATGGTCTGGTTACTTATCATGCTCACGACTCTTCCGGCAGGCCTATTCACCTGGCCGAACAGGAACTGGATCATTTTGTACAGTTCAACCGGCCTGCTGAACGTCTGTTCAGCGGCCAGATAGACCCTGAATCCTGGTTTGAATTACGTTACCAGACCATAGAACAGCTTAACCGCCTTTCTCATGATCCCCTCAACGGACTGACCGGCTGCCGTACCGCCCTGATCCCGCACCAGCTTTATATTGCCCATGAAGTGCCCAATCGTTATGCCCCCAGGGTACTGCTGGCTGATGAAGTCGGTCTGGGTAAGACCATTGAAGCCGGTCTGATTATTCATCATCAACTGCTTAATGAACGAGCTCAGCGGGTACTGATTATTGTTCCTGAAAACCTGCGGCATCAATGGCTGCTAGAAATGCTGCGCCGTTTTAACCTGATGTTCAGCCTGTTTGACCAACAGCGCTGTCAGGCCATAACCGAACACCAGCAGGACAATGAGTTAAACCCGTTTTTAACTGAGCAACTGGTCCTATGTTCACTGGAGTTTCTTAACAAAAATGAACTCTGGGCTCAGCAGGCCCTGAAAGGTGAGTGGGATCTGCTGGTAGTCGATGAAGCCCATCACCTGCAATGGTCGCCTGAAGCAGCCAGTGATGAATACCTGCTGATACAGAAACTGGCCTACCAGGTTCCGGGACTATTACTGTTAACCGCCACGCCTGAACAACTGGGAATTGCCAGCCATTTTGCCCGCCTGCACCTGCTTGACCCTGACCGTTTCCCCGATCTGGATGCTTTTGTCCAGGAAGAACAGGGATATCAGCGTATTGCTCATGCTATTGATGCCCTGTTGGGTAATGAAGCTTTTGATAATACGACTCACAGGCTCCTGGAACAGGTTTTACTGGAACAGCCAGCCACACAAACTGTCTCCGAAAACAAACCAATCCAGACTGCCCTGAAGCAACTGGCTCAAAACAATAATAACCAGGAGCAGCAACAGGCCCGACAATGGCTGATCCAGCATATGCTGGATCGCCATGGCACAGGCCGGGTACTATTTCGCAATACCCGCTCAGCTATTCAGGGTTTTCCTAAACGGCAGGTATTTTTCCATCCACAGCCGTTACCTGATGATTATGAACAGTGTATTGTGCAGTTCAGCCAGGAGTTAAAGACACAGTCTGACAATCGGTCTGAAAATGATCAGGCAGATTTTTTTTCCAGCATCGTTTTATATCCGGAACTGTTGTATCAGCTTGCCTATAGTAACCATTTAGCGGATCAGGCCTGGTACCTCATTGATCCCAGAGTTAAATGGCTGGCAGAATGGCTGCTGGACATTCGCAGCCAGGCAGATATTGACAAGATACTGGTCATAACCGCTAATGCCCAGACCACCATTGACCTGGCCGAAGCACTGCACCGGCACCGGGGAATTCATTGTGCCACTTTCCATGAAAATATGAGCCTGATGGAGCGTGACCGTAGCGCCGCCTTTTTTGCCGATATGGAAAACGGCAGCCCGGTGCTGATCTGTTCTGAAATCGGCAGCGAAGGACGAAATTTTCAGTTTGCCCATAAAATGGTACTGTTTGATCTGCCCCTCAATCCTGATCTGCTGGAACAGCGCATTGGTCGGCTGGATCGTATAGGACAGACCGATACCATACAGATCCACATTCCCTTTTTAAGCGACTGTGCCCAGGAGATCCTGTGTCACTGGTATCATCATGGTTTAAATGCCTTTGAAAAAACCTGTCCCATGGGACATACCGTGTTTGAGCAGGTACAGCCGCAACTTTATCCCTTACTGATGCAGCCGCAGTGGTATAACGATTTAAGCAGTAATGAGCACTGGTTACAGTTATTAGAAAAAACTCAAACCCTACATCACAGCCTAGAACAGGCTCTGCATGATGGTCGTGACAAACTGCTGGAGTATAACTCCTGCCGTCAGCCCCAGGCAGATAATTTGTTAGCCCAGGCAGAACACTCCGATGCACACAGTTCAATTTATCAGTACATGAACCGACTCTTTGATGCCTTTGGCATTGAACATAGTGAACACAGTACCGGCAGTTATATTATTCAACCCGGTGAGCATATGATAAGCCAGTTCCCCGGTCTGCCGGATGAGGGTATGACCATTACCTATCAGCGGGATATTGCCCTGGCTTATGAAGACCGGCAGTTTCTCACCTGGGAACACCCCATGGTGAGAACTGCCATGGACATGGTTCACAGCAGCGAAATGGGCAATACAGCCATCAGCACGCTTGAGCTTAGGAAAATGGAGCACTCAATACAGGAATCACTAAGGCTGAAACCCGGTACCCTGTTAATGGAATGTCTGTTTATACTGGATACCAGCAGTCATCACGGCTTACATGCCAGCCGTTACCTGCCGGCTACCAGGATCCGTATTCTGCTGGATGAACATGGGCAGGAAATCAGCAGCCAGCTTCCGCATGAGGAGATTCCTCCTTCTTCTGAACCCATCAATCAACAGACTGCACAGCAGATTGTCAGTATAAAAGAAGATACACTGCGGAAGATGATTAAGCAGGCTGAGCAATTCTGTTCCCGACAGACACCTCAGGTTTTATCTGAAGCGGTACAGTCCAGTAATGCTTTATTAAATAATGAAATAAACCGTTTACAGGCCCTGGCTGAAGTTAATCCTGCCATACGTCCTGAAGAAATCAATTTTTATCAGCAGCAACTGGCTTTATTACTGGAGCTGTTTGAGCATATTCAGCCCCGGCTGGATGCATTAAGACTTATCATTGTGACCTGAAACAGGTAAGATAGAAATAGTTATTATCACTCGCTATCACCCATAAATCTGACAGATTATTCTATGAATAACGAATACTTAAACGACACTAATATCATATCAGAAAAGGTTTTAATTCCACCTAG
>JBHNNM010000179.1:0-5508 GCA_048563625.1 Gammaproteobacteria bacterium
GGAAATTAATATTACATACCGCCTGGAACAGATTAAGCTGCCTTCCCTGCCATTTCGTTATATTCCAGATCGGATCAATAAAGACGGCTTAAAAGTATTAGCATTTTCCCTAGAACATTCCCTAAGAATAGAAAATCTGCCGCCGCAACATAATGATCCCTTTGACCGTTTAATTATTGCCCAGGCCCAGATTGGGGATATGACCATATTGACCAATGATAAACGCTTTTAACTGTATGATGTGAAGGTTATTACATAGACTGATACATTCCTGGTTCTCCATACCAGTAACCATTACAGTTTTCATCCCGGGCATAACCGGCTGTTATTCCTTCTTTTCCTTTAAGCGCATTATGGTAAGCCTGGATAACCTCCGGCATTTGCATGGCCTGAGGACTCAGACGAACAATGTCCACGCCCATGGACTGCATTTCCGGCATTGCATCCAGTAAATCATTGCGCTGGCCTGACATGGTCTGTATGCCGTTTAAGGTAAACAGACTTTGCTCTTCCTGGCTTTTAACCTGCAGACCATCCGGGTATTCCAGGCATTTCAGATCACACTGATCCTTGGGCAGATTATGTGCCCGTGCGGTAAAACAGCGAGCAGATAAAGCCAGCGGCATATGACCATAACTGAATACCTCAGTTTCCAGCTTATCTGCCAGATTAGATGCTTTCAGTTCCTGTAGAATTTCCTTTAGTGTGTTTCTGGAAAGCTCTACCGGCATAACCCAGCGTCTCAATCCCTGCCCGTGCAGCAAACTTAATGTCCGGGTATTATAAATATTGATAGTTGGCCCGGTACTGAACGGGACATGCTGTTCTGAAAGCAGGTGAACTGCGGCCATATCGTTGGCTTCCACACTGAACTCGCCATTATTGCAGTAACGGCGCAGTGTTTTAAGCTCCGACTCAGCTTCAATAAGCGACAGGGTTGATAATACGATTTCAGTATCCGGCGACTGCTGTTTTAACGTCCGTGCCAGTTCCAGCCACTGTTCAAAATTCAATGAACGGCGTTTGGAGCAGACCGTCTCTCCCAGGTAAATAATATCGACCGGCTGTTCCAGCATGGACTGGTAAAATGCCTGGATATCATCAAAAGACCAGAAATACAATAACGGCCCTAAGGATAATTTCATAGTGATAGTCCTCTTACTGCCAGGGCCGGCTATAGGCGCCCAGCGTGGTCTGGGAACCTTCTGATACCTTGTTCAGCGCTGCAGACCAGTTTTCCTGCGCAATATAATGCTCAGGATCGGCATAATACTGATCAATGGCCTGCCGCCATACCCGGGTTACCTGCTGGGTATAGGCAGGACTGCGTTGCCGGCCTTCAATTTTTATAGCCTTAATGCCGATGTTATCCAGTTCCGGTAATATGGCGATGGTATTTAAGCTGGTGGGTTCTTCCAGAACATGAAAAGTATTTTCACCAATACTGAAACGCCCCTTGCACAGGGTCGGATAGCCGGCATTTTCATTATCCTCATAACGATCAATGAGGACATTGTTCAGACGGGATTCCAGCCCCTGACTGGTTTGTTCCCAGCGAACCGATTTTGCCGGGGAACAGGCACCGCAGGTATTGGGCGACTCACCGGTGACATAGGATGATAAATGACAACGCCCTTCAGCCATAATGCATAAACTGCCAAAACCGAATACTTCCAGTTCCACAGGGGATTTTTCTGCCAGCTGAGCCACTTGGGCAACCGACAATACCCGGGGCAGCACGGCCCGTTTAATACCGAAGTTTTTCTGGTAATAGTTTAAGGATTCATAAGAGGTTGCCGAGCCCTGCACCGACAGGTGACGGGACAGTTCCGGATAAGCCTGAGCGGCATAATCCAGCACCCCGATATCCGCCACAATTAAGGCATCCACACCCAGTGTGGCGGCCAGATCCACTGCTTTTTTCCAGCGCGACCAGCCGGATGGCTGGGGATAGGTATTAATGGCTACAAAGACTTTAGTACCGCGTTGATGGGCATAATCTATGGCTTTGGGCAGATTTTTTTCATTAAAATTAAGCCCGGCAAAGTGACGGGCATTGGTATCATCTTTAAAACCAATATAGACGGCATTGGCACCATTGTTTACCGCTTCTTTTAAGGCAGGGAAATTTCCTGCGGGACAGACCAGTTCAATCATAGCTTTCAGGTTTCAGGTTTGACGTTTCAGGTTTTAGGATAGTATCAGTATATGGAGGGGTTGGAATTGATGCTGATCAATGAATGTCCTATGGTTTTAATGCACTATTAAGGTCCTTCAAAACATATTACAGAGATTTTATATGTCAGGCCGCTTACCTGTACCCCCATCACCTTCTACGGTATTGAATACTATTTCGGCTAATATGATCAGGCGTGTTCCCGCCTTGGTTAAGCGTCTGCCCAAACCACCTTTTTTTATCCAGAAAAAAGTCGCTGATAAAATTCTGCAGACATTGTTTGCCGAACAGATTGAAATGGAAGAATTTGATTTTTTAGAGGGGCACTTTCTGCAACTCTGTATTGAAGATATGGATCTGTCTTTTTTACTGACGGTTAAAAACAATCAACTGGTTCTGACGGATTCAGTGGCCCAGGCCGATATTATTTTCCGCGGCAGTTCCCAGGAGTTTTTATTGCTGGCCAGCAGAATAGAAGACCCCGATACCCTGTTTTTCCAGCGCCGCCTGGTCATTGAAGGCGACACCGAACTGGGACTGTATATTAAAAATTCCATTGATGGCATTGATTTTGACCACTGGCCCAGTTGGTTAAACCAGCTTATTGAAAAAGTAGCCCGGCTGGTCAATGAACAGGATGAAGCGGTCAATGTTCCCCAGCATGGCCAGCCTGCTGCCTGAAACCTCAATAAAAATCATATTTACTCAAGATATTTTTTAATTTGCCGACTATATTTATTACAACAATAAAAAAATAAGTAATAAAAAAGCCGACAAATAAAAAAATCAGGGGTTAAACATATGAAAGTCTCTCTTTTCTGGCGCCTTTTTATACCTGTTGCCAGTATAATGATTGTCTCTCTGGCAACACTATTATGGATAGTATCGCAAAAAATCAGTGAAAACACCCTGACTGAGGCCATTTCCCAGGCAGAAAAAACGGTTAACCAGTTTAAAACAATCCGCGCTTACTATACTAAAAATGTCGTTTCCAAGGTCATTGCGGGCAGCAATTTAAAGCCTTCTGTTAATCATAAAAATGATAAAGGCAAAATCCCCCTTCCTGCCACAATGATCCACGATTTAAGTAAACTACTGGAAAAAAACGGCACTAAAATCAAGTTATACTCAGCCTCCCCCTTCCCTAACCGTAAAAATCGAGTTCTGGATGACTTTGAACAGCAGGCCTGGGATAAAATCAGCCGAGCCCCTGAACTTACTTTCAGCAAACCGGTAGAAATCGACGGCAAGGCTTATCTTTGTGTTGCCAGTGCAGATTTAATGGTCAGCCCGGTCTGTGTGGCCTGTCATAATTCCCGTCCTGACACCCCTAAAAATGACTGGAAACTGGGAGATGTACGCGGCATACTGGAAGTCACCCTGCCCATGGACATCATTCAGAAAAATGCCTCAGGTATTATTTATCTCACCCTGTTTACCGGTTTACTGGCATTGCTGCTGGTCTTTATATCCATCTATGCCACTTATCGTTATTTTATCGGCAATAAGCTAAACACCATCAACAATGCCCTGATCGATATTGTTGAAGGTGAAGGTGACCTGACCCGCCGACTGGATGACTCCGGTAGTGATGAAATCAGCCACATCGCACAAAGTTTCAATCATTTTGTAAATAACCTGCATACTACCGTCAGTCAGATCCTGCAGGCCAGTAATAGCCTGTCAAAAACCTCTACCGAACTACTGGATATTACTGCCCAGACCAATAGTGCAATAGAAGAACAAAAACAGGATACTGAACTTGCAGCAGCCGAGGTAGAGAAATTTAATGAACACTCCATTGAGGTCGCTCAGCTTACTGAACAGGCCACCCATTCAACTCATTCTGCTGAAGATGCCACCAATCGGGGCAATATTGCCATTTCCTCTACTATTGGTACTGTCGATCAACTGACCAGTAATGTCTCAAGCGCAGCACAAATTATTGAGCAATTACAGAAAGACAGCACTAATATTGGGGGAGTACTGGAGGTCATTCAGGGCATTGCCGAACAGACCAATTTACTGGCTTTAAATGCGGCCATTGAGGCAGCCCGTGCGGGTGAGCAGGGTCGGGGCTTTGCCGTAGTTGCCGATGAAGTCCGTACTCTGGCCGCTAGAACCCAGGATTCAACTCTGGAAATTCAGGCCATGATTGAACGTCTTCAGGATGCCAGTAACAAGGCTTATAATGCCATGCAGTCCAATACTGAGTATTCTAATGCAGCCATTGATCAGATTGAGGATTCCTGTATTGTACTGGCAGAAATTCGCCAGTCTATTGATGAAATTAATAATATTAACAAGAAAATTTACACTGCAGCCAGCATTCAGAAAGAGACATCGGAAAGCCTGAATCAGAATGTCAGCCAGATTTCCAGCAAGTCTCAGGAGACCGCAATGGCCAGTCAGAAAACCCGGGAACATGCCCAGAATCTGGATGAACTGGCGGAACAACTACAGCAGCTTATCGGTTCATTTAAGTTATAATAAAGCCCGTTTTATTTGCATTACAAGGCAGGCCTCGGTCTGCCATAGGGCATTATTTATGAGACTCTCACGCTTTTTTATTGATTGTGAACTGCAGCCGGGCCAGTCATTACAACTTCCCCCTCCTCTGGTGAACTATATTGCCAATGTATTACGTCTGAAACAGGGGGACTCCATTCACCTGTTTAATGGATGTCCATATAATGGTATTTACGGTGAATTTTCTGCACAGCTCCTGGAAGCAGGCAAACGCAAGGTGCTGGTTCAACTGGGACAGTTTCTTGCCCGCGATATTGAATCACCTCTTAACACACATTTATTTCAGGGTATTTCACGCAGTGAACGAATGGATTATACCATTCAGAAAGCCGTTGAGCTGGGCTGCACACAGATCACCCCGGTATTTACCGAGCGTTCCAATAGCCGGAAATTAAAAGCAAAACAGTTAGAAAAAAAACAGCAGCACTGGCAAAGTGTCGCGGACAGTGCCTGTGAACAATCAGGACGTACCCGCAGGGTACTCATACAGCCTGCCATAAAGCCTTATGAAATAGAGAAATTCAGTGCTGATCTACAGTTGCTACTGGTACCCGATGCTGATCAAAGTCTGGCCGAGCTGCACAGGCAAGGGGAGCAGAATGTAGGGGATATAAAGAGTGTGAATATTTTTATCGGGCCAGAAGGTGGTTTAAGCCCCGGGGAAATTGAATATGCCTGTTCCCAGGGGTATCTGGGTGTTCGTCTTGGACCCAGGATCCTCAGAACGGAAACGGCAGGTTTAACCGCACTGAGTGTGGTGCAGTTATTATGGGGTGATTTATCCTGAATGAATTTTCTAATTA
>JBHNNM010000180.1:0-5477 GCA_048563625.1 Gammaproteobacteria bacterium
ACCAGGGATGAAGCTAAACAGGTGATATTTGAATATATTGAAGTCTTTTATAACAGGGAAAGACTACATTCTGCCAATGATTATTTATCGCCAAAAGATTACGAAGAACTACAGAAAATGGCTTAAAAAACTGTCCGGAAAAGTGTTGACAGATCAAGCATGAATGGTAAGCTAAAACAAGCAGCATGGGATGATGATATGTGGGTTAAATTATTATTTGGTTAAAATTCGATCAAAGTATTCTCCCGCCCTGGGAAATTCTGTGTATCTCATCAATTTACCTAAGTGGGCCATATTTAAAAAATATGGCCCAAAAGTGAGTGATGCTCAATTCAAAATCCAGGAAAACTATCTGTTCACCCGATATCATTAGTGCACTTTGCCTTGATATCTTATACCTTGCATCGAATACAACTGTTATGGTTAAAAACTTTGTTTTGAGAAATTATTCAAACATTAGGCTTCTCTAATAAAGTGAAATTAGGACGATAGCAGTATTTTTATTTTTGTCAAAATAGAAGTCAAATTTGCAAACCAGGAATGTAAACATTGGTTTGTATGGTGGTTAAAACTTATTTTTTTGAGCAGTTTGACCAGTCTGAGGAAATGTCTCTTATATGCTGTTATGTAGCGTTTCACATAACAACATATAACAGTTAAAATCATCAGAGCGTGGTTTCATATTAATCCAGTGGGCATATAAAAATATTCACTAGGGTTGCTGACTGTGGAAAACCTGATTTGCCGGAATTAGAAGGAATGAAAGTACTGTCCACAGACTAACTTTTCAGACAAAGACTTATCCGTTAAACTGGTTTATTCAGGTTAAACAGCAATATAAATTCCGGAGCTTTTGAACTTTACCAATGTCAGTTTACACCTCTATCAACGCAGTCGAAGCTGCAAGGCTTCTGGCTGATTATCCTATACCTGAACACCATAGCTTTCAGCTTAGTCCTATACAAAATAGTATTGAAAACAGTAATTATTTTCTGCAGGCCGGTAAAGATAGTTATATTTTAACCATTTACGAACATTTCAACAGCCGTGATATTGACTGGTATTTGCACTTGCTGGATTTTCTCAGGCAGAACACCCTGCCCGTACCCCAGGCTATGACAGATAAAAACGGCCAGCGACTGTGTTACTGGCAGGCAAAACCTACCGCTCTTTTTAAGCGACTGCCGGGGCAGCATATAGAACAGCCGGAGCTGGAACACTGCCGTCAAATAGGTGAATTTTTAGCCAGGCTGCACTTAAATACCCGTGACTATCCGCAAACCAGAGCCAATCCCTGGGATACTTAGGGGTTGTTGTCAACGGCCAGACAACTGCTGGCTGAAAACACCCTCAGCACAGAAGATAACCGCTTATTAACTCTGGAACTTGAACAACTACAGGCGGATATCAATCTTAATCTGCCCCGGGGGATTATTCATGCCGATCTGTTCCGGGATAATGCTCTGTTCGTGGAAAACTGTCTTAGCGGGGTACTGGATTTTTATTCCGCCTGCAACGGGCCGCTTTTGTTTGACCTGGCCACAGTCGTCAATGACTGGTGTCTTGAGGACTGTTTTGAGGATAAGCATACACTAAACCCGGACAAGGTCAGAGCCGTACAGGCTTATCAGAAACTCCGCCCTCTGACCAATGAGGAACACCAGCAATGGCCGGCCATGCTGCGCTTTACAGTACTGCGTTTCTGGATATCCCGCCTGCTGCATCAAAATCGGGACAAGTATAATAAAAAGCCACCTGAAAACAGTCCCCAAAATTCAGCACAATTGATTCAGGATAAAGATCCGGATGTGTTAAAATACCTGTTGCTCTATCATCGGGATAAACCATTAATGCATCAGATACTGGAATAATATGCATTCTGAATCTTCAAAAACCTCAGCTTCAGCTTTTGTTTCAGGTACGGTTAAAACAGCCGGATTACTGGAACAACTCTCTGTGCGCAGCGGCAAGCTGATTGCTTGGCTGACCGTATTAATGCTTTTTACTACATTTTTCATTGTGGTACTACGTTATGGCTTTGGTACTGGCTGGATTGCCATGCAGGAATCGGTTATCTATATGCATGCCCTGGTGTTCCTGATAGGCATTCCTTATACCTTAAAATACGACGGTCATGTGCGGGTGGACATTTTCTACAGCAAGATGTCCACCCGAAGCAAAACCTGGGTGAATTTACTGGGCACCCTGTTCTTATTATTGCCTGTTACCGGTTTTATTGCCTGGATAAGCTGGGATTATGTACTGGCCTCCTGGAACATGCACGAAGAATCCGGAGAGGCCGGCGGCCTGCCGGGGATATACCTGCTTAAAGCCACAATTTTACTGATGACTGCACTTTTATTTATCCAGGGATTGAGTCAACTGCTGCTTAATATTGCCAGACTGCTGTCTCCTCAGGTCATGGATAATAATGACCCAGATACTCAGGGCGGGAATGTCTAATGATAGAAACCCTGATGCCCCTGCTGCTGTTTATCAGTGTCTGTATTGTGCTGTTATTCGGTTACCAGGTTGCCCTTTCTCTGGGTGGAACCGCTCTGCTGTTTGCCTTAATTGGACTGCTAACCGATACCTTTGACCCTATTTTTCTGCAGGCACTGCCTAATCGTATCTTCGGCATAATGACCAACCAGACACTGGTAGCAGTACCGCTGTTTGTGTTTATGGGGGTTATGCTGGAACGTTCCAAAGTCGCTGAAGAATTACTGGGTACTATGGCGGATCTGTTTGGTTCTCTGCGCGGAGATCTGGGGATTTCAGTGGTACTGGTAGGCATGCTGCTCGCAGCCAGTACCGGTATTGTCGGCGCCACTGTGGTTACCATGGGTCTGCTGTCTCTGCCTATTATGCTTAAACGGGGTTACCATCCCAGCATAGCAACCGGTACTATCTGTGCCTCCGGCACTCTGGGGCAAATTATCCCCCCTTCCATTATCCTGATTTTACTGGGCGACGTCCTGTCTGCCGCCTATCAGCAGGCACAGTTAAATATGGGAATTTTCAGTCCTGAAACTCTGTCAGTCGGAGATTTATTTGTGGGAGCCCTGATCCCCGGACTGATCCTGGTGGCCGCTTATATCATCTACTTAATTATTGTGGGCCTGAGCAGTGAAAGGCTGATCCCAAAGGTTATTACAACACCTACCGACAACAACCATTTACAGGGCGAATCTGTTTTACTGCGCAGTTTAAAGGCTTTAATCCCTCCTCTGTTACTGATTGTCGCAGTACTGGGCTCTATTCTTACCGGTGCAGCAACACCCACAGAAGCCGCTGCCGTCGGTGCTGTGGGCGCCCTGCTGCTGGCGGTATTTAAAAAACAGCTCAACCTGCCGGTATTAAAAGATGTCATGTATTCGACCACCCAGGTCACCAGTATGATTTTCTTTATTTTTATTGGTGCGGCCATTTTTTCCCTGACCTTTCGCGGTTTTGGCGGTGATGAAATTATTGAGGAGTTTTTAATCAGTATTGCTGAAAATAATACTGACAACTGGCTGCTTCAGGCACTGCCAGATGGTGCCTTTGGTCCCCTGCTGATTGTGATGCTGGTAATGTTTTTACTGGGCTTTATCCTGGATTTTATTGAAATTACTTTTGTGGTAGTACCTATTATTGCACCGGTATTATTAACCCTGGATGTGGATCCGATCTGGCTGGGCATAATGATTGCTATTAACCTGCAGACATCTTTTTTAACACCACCCTTTGGATTTGCCCTGTTTTATTTACGCGGCGTGGCTCCACCGTCTGTAAAAACAACGGATATTTATAAGGGTGTGGCTCCCTTTATTCTAATACAGGTGGCCATGATGTTTGCCCTGGCTTACTGGCCACAGCTGGCCACCTGGCTGCCGGAACAGGTTTTTAAATAATCTGCTTATAAAAACTTTGGAATAGATACTTGATGCTGTTTCAGCCAGCTCTGGGCAAAACCGTTTCCAGCGTAACAGCAGGTGCATTGCGGCGGAAAAAACGCCCCAGTACCTGGATCAGTTTATTATTACGTTCAAGGGAAGGGATTACACTCTTCTGGCGGTAACCAATCTGTTTAAGAAACTCAAACAATTCCCTGTTATGCGGATCGATTTTCAGCCTCAGAATAATCGTGGCCAAGCCCTTCTGACGTTGTCCAAGATGCAGATGGGTAAATGCCAGAACTTTAAGAATAATAGTATCAGAGGGATTCATACGGTGAGCTTCTTCAATAACAGAGATCCGTTCCTTCATACCGCCCATGACTTCACATAAACCCAAGTAAGCCATACAGTGGGCTTTTGCGGCCGTATCCTGTTTATGCTTGTTCATAGCTACTCGAAAATAAAAAACCGCTTTGGAGTAATCAGATAATTTAAGCGCATTAATACCCTGGGAAAATTCCTTTGCCAGTCGGATATTGGTTTCCATTTTCATGTCCTTGTAGCTGTTACAATAATTCTAGCACATTATTTACAATTACCAACAATCTGAGACAGGGAAAACTGTGTTAAGATTCAAGATTAAGCCATTTTCCAGGGAATAATTTGAATGAAAACTTTACATTTTTTATTATTATCTCTGCTTATAGCCCTCTCTTTCCCCGTACAGGCAGAGCTTGTGCGTGGAATGTATTCCTATATGGCGGATGCCGGCCTGTTCCTGGACTGCCGGCGGGAACAGCGTTTCCCGGTGGCCACTGAAGCTGATAATGCCGCTCTGGAACGTGCTTATCTTCAACATCGTTACCTGCCGGGTAAGTCTTTACTGGTAGAAGTAGAAGGTCATTTTGAGCCTCGCCCGAAAATGGAGGGTGAAGGTATGCAGGAAAACCTGATTGTGGACAGGTTTGTCAATATCTATGAACAGGAAACCTGTGCCAGTAAAGTACCGCCTTCGCCACTTAAAAATACTTACTGGAAACTGGTGGAACTGGAAAACCGGCACCTGAATGACAATCCTATCTGGCTGGAAGGTCAGCAGCAGGGCGGTTCCCGGGAAAGAGAGCTGCATTTTATAATAAAAGCGGACAGCAACACTTTAAAAGGTTTTGGCGGCTGCAATTATTTTTCCGGTCCTGTTACAGACGAGGGTTCAAATATAAGCCTGGGCCCCTTTCGCAGTACCCGCAAAGCATGTCCCAATCTTAAAATTGAACAAAGCTATATGGATATTATCCGCAAGGCAGAGCACTATAAAATTAAAGGCGAAAGCCTGGAGTTATTCAGTCAGGGACAGTCTATAGCCAAATTTATTGCCATTTATTTTTAAGTCTTTGATTTGCAACCCCCTCAATCCCCCTTCTAAAGAAGGAGGAAGTTAAAGCTTAATAAACAGACAGGCATTAGCTAATAACCACACATAGGTATGATCTTTAGGAATCGCGGATTCAACTCTGAAGTGCAACGCATGAATTTCCCGTTCTTGTAAGTGATTTCTGCATTGCCTGGAATGGTGTAAGAAAGTTAAGACTCTTTCTT
>JBHNNM010000181.1:0-3287 GCA_048563625.1 Gammaproteobacteria bacterium
TTATAATATTATTCATACTTAAGCTTTGTTTGATCAGGTTTTTTTGGTTAATTTCTTTGATCGATAAACAAAGCTTAAGTTCCATTTATATGGACACCATTTTGGAACAGTTATTTAGTCAAATAGGTGCGGTTCTTTTACATCTAATTCACCGCCGGTGAGTTTATGAACCTTCACACTATCGTGTCGGAGGTTCACTATGTTCAAAAACCTATTTTTTCAAGCCAAAGCAATACCAGAGCTGTCATCGCAACTGGATGTGGACATTCCACGCTATCCGCCATTCCTGAAGGGGTTGCCAGCAGCGTCACCCGAGGATTTGCAGTCCACACAAGACGAGCTAATTGCCAAACTGCGCTAGGTACTTGGCTTTAACCTGCGTGATTTTCAAAGGCTAATTCAGCCCTGCATTGATCATCTGGCTGCTTATGTTCATTTGTTGCCAGCTTCTGAGCATCATCATCACAGTGGCGCTGGTGGTTTATTACGTCATTCGTTGGAAGTTGCTTTCTGGGCTGCACAAGCTGCTGAAGGGATCATCTTTGTTGCCAGTGGCACACCGGTTGAGAAAAAAGAGCTAGAGCCAAGGTGGCGTGTTGCAGCGGCTCTTGGCGGTTTGTTCCATGATATTGGTAAGCCCGTTTCAGACTTGTCCATCACGGATGAAGATGGACTCTATCAGTGGAACCCTTTTTTAGAAACCTTATCCCAGTGGACCAGTAACAACAGCATTGAACGCTATTTCATTCGCTGGCGCGACGGACGGTGCAAGCGGCACGAGCAATTTTCAATTTTGGTATTAAACCGGGTGATGATACCTGAGTTGCTCGCCTGGTTAACTCAGCCAGGCCCTGAAATTTTGCAAGCCATGCTGGAGGCAATTGGCAATACCGATCCCGAGCATGTCATGTCTAAATTGGTTATTGAAGCTGACCAAACCAGTGTCCAGCGAGACCTGAAAGCTCAACGAATTTCCGTTGACGACAATGCCCTTGGTGTCCCAGTCGAACGCTATCTACTTGATGCCATGAGGCGATTACTTGCCAGTTCCCAGTGGCGGGTCAATCAGCGAGACGCCAGAGTTTGGATACGAAAATCGAATCAATCAACCAATCTTTACCTGGTTTGGAAAAGCGCGGCTAAGGACATCATTGATCTATTGGCCAAAGACAAGATACCTGGCATCCCAAGAGATACCGATACCCTTGCGGACATCCTCATTGAGCGAGGATTGGCCACTCAATCCGCCTCAAATGAGCGATATGAAAGCCTTGCCCCTGAAGTGCAGATCAAAGACGGCAAGCCAATCTGGCTACCCATGCTGCATATATCTGAGGCCGATTTATTGTTCAGCTCGAATGTACCAAGTGGTGTGACACTGTTTAACAAATCAGAGTGGGAAGCAACACAGCAAACACAAGCAGAGTCACAGAGTCGCTCCAGTGAGCATTCAGACTTGCCTGAAGAGTCATCATCAATCGAACTCAGTAATTCGGCTGAGTCCCCATCGTCAAAACCGTCCGAACAAGATGATGAACTTCGTCATGCCAGTGATGTTAATAACCCCCAGGCAACTGAAAATGCTCCAGGTGATGAATGCGAAAAGCCTAACAATTTTCATGATGACGCTATCTCAAATAACGTAAACCAGCACGATACAGAAGCATTGAATCTGCCTGAATCTTTGGCATGGCTCCCAGAGGCCAGTAGTGCGTTGATTATGGTTGGTGAACAGATACTGATCCGCTATCCCGATGCCGTAAGGCCTTGGTGTGTGCCACGAAAACTGCTTGCTGAACTCAGTCGATTAGATTGGCTTGAACTAGATCCTGCAAACCTGACACGTAAGGCCAGAACTGTGACTACGAAAGATGGCGTTCAGGAGCAAGGGTTACTGCTGAAAGTATCGATTTCTAAAGGGCTAACTGCACTGATTGACCTTCCCAAACAAGACGCAGAACCGGCGGCAGCAATTCAGAACGAAGAGGCTTCACCGCGACCGAGTCGAACTAAGACAACCAATGCCCAAGCAAAAGAGCCCGCCACAAGAGCGGAGCGTAAGCAAAAGCCGATTGCGCCCAATGCGAACTCAAGTACAGACCCCAAACACGCGCAGCGGCAACAGATGGTTAGTTTTGTGAAAGATTTGCCCATCTTACTAACCGATGGCGATTACCCAGACGTGGATCATAGTGCCGATGGTATTCGCGTCACGATTCAAACCTTACGCCAAGTCTCCAATGAGCATGGTATTCCAGCCGGGCAATTGCTTCGGGGGATCTCGGCCAGTGACCAATGCCAGTTTGATGAGGGGGAAACGGTTCTGTTTACCGCTCACGCTAAACGTTAATCCTTTTGAAATTAAGCGATTGCAAACGGTTATTTTGCGGAGCATGAATGAAAGAAAACGCATACGAGATGCCTTGGCGCACGAACTATGAAGCCATGGCAGCAGCAGGTTGGCTGGTTGGTGCAACTGGGGCAATTGCCGCAGAAATGCTGACTGAGCTACCACCTGAGCCATTTTGGTGGATGACAGGGATTTCCTCGGGCATGGCGTTGTACCGCCTGCCTGAGGCATATCACCTTTATAAGTTGCAGATGGGGCTAAAAGGCAAACCATTGGCATTTATGGAGCTGTCGCATTTGCAAAAGGTGATGGCAAAACATCCTGATGAATTGTGGTTAGGGTATGGCTTTGAGTGGGATCAACGTCATGCTCAACGCGCTTATGAAATCCTAAAGCGGGATAAGCAAACCTTGCTTAACCAGGGGCACGCCTCTTCTCGAAAGAATAGCCAAATGGGTTCGACCTGGATTCATGGTGTCGAGCCCAAAGAGGAAGATGTTTACCAGCCAGTTGGTCACACTGAGGGGCTGTCGGTACGACCGGTGCCGGAAAAACCCGTTGCTTTGATGCGATGATCACTCAGGCCATTTTGCGCAATGAAGCCGTGATTATTATTGACCCCAAGGGAGACAAAGAACTTAAGGATAATGCACAGCGAGCCTGTATTGCCGCTGGTAGTCCTGAGCGCTTTGTGTATTTTCATCCAGGTTTTCCAGAGCATTCAGTACGACTTAATCCCCTGAGGAACTTTAACCGGGGCACTGAAATTGCCAGCCGAATTGCGGCCTTAATCCCATCCGAAACCGGTGCTGATCCATTTAAAGCTTTTGGCCAAATGGCACTGAACAACATAGTGCAAGGTTTGTTGCTTACTTCACAGCGTCCTGATCTGAAAACGCTGAGACGATTCTTGGAAGGCGGTCCAGAAGGCTTGGTG
>JBHNNM010000181.1:3387-5423 GCA_048563625.1 Gammaproteobacteria bacterium
GGCTGAAGTCGTCAACGATCCCTTCATTCAACTGCTCAACAAAGGCCGTGGCGCAAAAATGCGTTGTGTGATTGCTACTCAGACCTTTGCTGACTTTGCAGCTCGAACAGGCAGTGAAGCTAAGGCTCGCCAGGTGTTAGGTAACATCAACAACTTGATAGCCCTTCGGGTGATGGACGCCGAAACGCAGCAGTATATTACTGACAATCTGCCTAAGACTCGGTTGCAGTACATCATGCAAACTCAAGGTATGTCGTCCAACTCGGACAGCCCCGCGTTGTTTACCGGCAATCATGGCGAACGCTTGATGGAGGAAGAAGGCGATATGTTTACACCGCAGTTATTGGGCCAGCTCCCCAACCTAGAGTACATCGCCAAGCTTTCAGGTGGCCGCGTGATCAAAGGCCGCATTCCTATTTTAACCAGCTCTACACAGGCAGCATAAGGAGTCTGTATGCATCATTCTGTCTGTCTGAAAATGACAACACTTACCAGTAAAGAAATGCTCGCTCAATGGCAGCAACATAACCTCCAGTTCAAGGAAACCTTAAGACTACTTGAAACCGACTGGCCTCATGCGTTGGCCTCGGTGTATTGTTTGGCGGACTATTTAACGGATGCGTTCACCTTAGATGGCCATTCCGTCTTTGATTTGTGCCTTTGTAATGGTTTGGGCAGTTATGAAGAAGTCAGTTGTGATGATGACAGTGTACGCCTTTGGCATTTCATTGAGGCGCTGACCTGGACTGCCGCCAGTGCTTTAACAGGGATTCGCTTGCGTGATCCTGACCATTTCGAGTGGGCCGCCGTAGATGGTGTGTATTTCTACTCCTGGATTCGCAATCGTCCAAATCGGATGGCGTATCTGGCTGAAGGACGCATCGAGGTGCGTTATGTCAGTGGTCATACGACGACAAAGCGGCTTCAACAAGTGATTAAAGTCCGGATTATGACGCCAACCGTTGCAGCCATGCTGGCGCGAGTTGAAGAGGATGTTTGGCATGAGCAAGCATAAGTCGGTTTGGCTGCTGTGTCTGGCACTGATGCTGGAGATTATTGCCATTGGCGTGTTAGTGCCCGGTGATTGGACTGACCGGGTCATTAGTAAAGAGAAGCAGATGATCCAAAACCAATTGGGCGCACAAACAAGCTATTGGATTGGTCAAACTAGCCATCACTGGTATCAGTCATGGGTTGTGGATACGCAGATGGAGCAATCTGTGCGTGATTTTCTGATCCCCACTGAAGAGCAGCGACTTCGTTCTAAAGGGATGGAGAAGATGGGAGGCTTTTGGTTTGTCTGGGTGGAAGACCGCATTCAGGCATTTTTTGATGTGTTGTACCAGGTATTCACTCGATTTGCGTTGCTGATGGTCTGGTTGCCCTTTGCGCTTATTCTCATGTTACCAGCGCTGTGGGACGGCTTCATGACCTGGAAGATTAAGAAGACAACCTTTGATTTTTCGAGCCCTATCATTCACCGCTATAGCATGATAATTCTGGGTTCAGGCGTCATCTTGCTGTTTATGGGATTGTTCGCCCCGCTGGCTATTCCACCGGTAGTGTTACCGTCGATGATCATCGGCTTGGCATTGATGGCGGGGTTGGCGTTAAGTCACTTGCAGAAGAAGATTTAGTTTACATTTCAATCTCGGGTTAACAAGTTTAAGTTGGGTTGACAAATCTTAGAATTAGTATACTATTGTCCATGGTATCTAATCCTATTGCTTTACTACCTGAGGTAACAAATTTGAACACACCGATGACACTAAACCCTAATTTTAAAGAGAGTCAGCTAATTGAAGTTGCTCAACTTTTAGCAGATGTTCGAGCAGAAGTTGTAGATTTACACAACAGAGATTTGGGTGACACCAACAAATCATTGGGCATAAGGTCCTACGAGTGTTGTTGTACACATTTAGTAAGAAAGTCGCTTGAAGTTGATTGGCTCAAGATACTGACTCCGAAAGGGAGGTTTACGTTTAGTATCGCTGACGTTCCAGTTCGTTTCTGGAAAGGTCAGCCTGACAAACTCC
>JBHNNM010000182.1:0-5387 GCA_048563625.1 Gammaproteobacteria bacterium
GGAAATTTGCAAGGTAATAAGGCTTATTTTACCAAAAACTTGCAAATTTAACACCCAAAACTCACCAACATTTCCTTATAAATCAATACACTATGATTTGTTCAGGGCGGACTAATTAATAGCATAGCAACGATAGCTTTGTTCACTCTGGGAGTATACATATTAAATTTGTTAAACTTTCGGCAGCAGATCCGCGAGCACATAGCTCTCTTTCTGAAACTGAAAAAATAAGAAGTACATATTATTCATGGTAATCAAAGGTTTTAAAACCTTCCTTGCGACACAGGTCATCACGTTGGGCAATGGACAAATCTTCCCGAACCATTTCAGCCACCATTTCTTCCAGGGTAATCTTAGGCAGCCAACCCAGTTTTTCCTTGGCTTTACCTGGATCACCCAATAATGTTTCCACTTCGGTAGGACGGAAATAACGGGGATCGACTTTGACCACAACCTGATCAAGCTGCAACTCAGAATCACCGGCATCAAGCACAATCCCCTGTTCATCAACGCCTTCGCCTTCCCAGCGCAGGCGAATACCCAGCTCTTTAGCTGCCGCATTAACAAAATCACGTACAGAATACTGAACACCCGTGGCAATACAAAAGTCTTCCGGTTCATTCTGTTGCAGCATTAACCACTGCATTTCAACATAATCTTTAGCATGACCCCAATCGCGTTTAGCATCCAGGTTACCCAGATAGAGGCAGTCCTGTAATCCCAGGCTAATCCGCGCAATGGCACGAGTAATTTTCCGGGTTACAAAGGTTTCACCACGCACGGGCGATTCATGATTAAACAAAATACCATTGCAGGCATACATGCCATAAGCTTCACGATAATTTACAGTAATCCAGTAGGCATATAGTTTTGCCACCGCATAAGGGGAACGGGGATAAAATGGAGTGGTTTCTTTTTGCGGAATTTCCTGTACTTTACCATACAGTTCAGAGGTTGAAGCCTGATAATAACGAGTTGTTTTTTCCAGGCCGGAAATACGAATGGCCTCCAGAATACGCAAGACACCAATACCAACAGTATCCGCAGTATATTCCGGGCTTTCAAAAGACACAGCCACATGACTCTGAGCACCCAAATTATAAATCTCATCAGGACGCACTTCCTGAATGATACGCACCAAGTTCATGGAATCACTCAAGTCGCCATAATGCAATATAAAGTGACGATTGGAAACATGAGGATCCTGATAAAGATGATCGATTCTATCCGTATTAAACGATGACGCTCGCCGTTTTATACCATGCACTTCATAGCCTTTTTTCAACAAAAATTCGGCTAAATAAGCGCCATCCTGACCTGTTACGCCAGTTATCAAAGCTTTTTTCATATTATTTCAACTTTATATTTATACAAACCACATAAGAAAACAGTGTATGAAACCATAAAACAAGGTATTTATTAAAAAACGAGCATTATAACATACCTGATAAAACGTGTTATTTAAACAGGTACTGAATTAAACGGTCTTTTATCTTTCCCAGAACAAACAGAGGAACAAAAAAACTAATCCCGTTATTTTTTGCCGCTTTAATAATCTCTTTATTCTGTAAAATTATATTACCAAGCGATTGATTCGAAACACCGCCGATGCGCATTTTTACCCAGGTTTTGGGCACATAAAGCGACTTAACCTGATACCGCTCCAGAAATCGCAGCATCAATTCAATATCATTGCCCATTTTATAATCCAGTGAAAAGCCTCCAAACTGCTCATACACCGACTTTTTTACATAAAACGTCGGGTGTGGCGGCGACCAACCCCGTCCAAATAACCCCGGCTTAAATGCCGATGACCGCCAGTACCTGATGACTTTATCCCGATCCGTTTGTTGCACATATACCAGATCTGCATAGCAGGCGTCTATTTCCTCCTGACGCAGAACTTCCGCGATTTGCTGGAGTACTGTCGAATCGGCCAGCATATCGTCTGAATTGATAAAGGCGATCACTTCACCGCTGGCCAGATTTATTCCCTTATTCATAGCATCGTATATGCCGTCATCCTGCTCCGAGACCGCATGGTCGATTACATCAGAATTTTGCTTAATTACAGTCAATGTGCCATCGCTGGAACCACCATCAATAATAATATATTCCAGGTTGGGATAATTCTGTTCCCGAACCGAAGCAATAGTATCGCCAATGGTATGGGCGCTATTAAAGGATACTGTAATTAATGAAATTTTAACGTGCTTAATAATCAACCCCGCATACTGTATCAGTCAAATTATGCCAATTTGTCAATTTTGTTATAAAATTCAATGGTTTGAGCATAACATTTATCCCAGGAAAACTTTTCCGCCTGGGCAATCCCATGACTTATAAGCTGCTGACGCTGTACAGGATCATCCAGTAGGGCAAAAAATTGCCTTAAGGTCTCCGCATTTAAATGCTCACACAATAAACCTGTATCACCCGCCACCTCCAGAATTGAAGATTTTGCCATGGCAATGACGGGGCAGCCCGCTGCCATAGCCTCACTAACGGGTATACCAAAGCCTTCATACTCGGAAGGATAAATAAAACAATAAGCCTGATTATAAAGCTCGTTCAAAAGAACATCATCAACAAAACCTAGAAAACGATAGCGACCAGCAATTTTGCGTTGTAAAAATGCACTTTCTTCTTGGCTCAATTGCGGACCAACAATCACCAGAGTGATATCACTACAGTCAGTTAATGCCTCCACCAGAGTAGAAAAATTTTTGTATCCGCCTCTGGCACCCACAAATAACACATACTTTAGAGAAATTAGTGATTGAACGGTTTTAGAGAAATGGTAAGTCTCAGGCAGGCTTTTGAAAATGTCAGATTTACCAATGTAAATAACCTCTACCGGCACATCTAGGTCTGGAAAAAACTGGTATAGATCAGTTCTGGTGTTTTCAGAAATACAGATAATACCGGCAGCTTTATTTATAGCATGGAATTTTTGTGTAGAATGCAGCCATTTTGCTACCCCCTGGCGATAATATTCATAAGTGAAGTCATAAATTGTGACAATATTTTTCGCGCCTTCGGCAATACGATAATAACTGGAATGAAACAGTGATTGTCTGGCTACCGGAGTCCGAAATGGCAGACAGCGAAGCAAACGCACCGGTATGTTCGATTCGACCTGTGTCGCCAGCTCAAGGTTATTGAGTTCCTCCGCCAGTAAGTGAGTGTAACTATTGCTAAATTGAAACACAGCTGCTTCAATGTGACTGTCCCGAGCCAGGCGTTTTAGCAGTTCATACCAGTAAACCGAGATACCGCCCATTGGTTGCAGAGAAAAAATAATATTATCCAGCGTAAGCTTCATACCAGACGATGTCTCTGCTTACACGCAAACTTGTTCATACCGAATTAGTGCCTTAGCTCAGAAGAATATTGTGCGTACAGCTCATTAATTTTAAAAACAACAATAACAAAAAGTGTCCAGGGCAGTCCGCTTCTGACAAGAATTAAACTTTCGGTAATATTGGCCGTGACAAACATAATGAAAAACACACTGAGAAATATAAGTGAGCTGTAATCACTTTTATTTTTTAAAAGAATATAAATTTTTTTGGCACTATCTACAATAAAGACCGAGAACAAAAAGACGCCCAGCCAGCCAAACCAGAAGAAAATATCCAGATAACCATTATGGCCTCCAAAAGAAAGCAAATCTTCATATTGCTTTGGCGCCAAATGGTAATCTACCCAGGTACCATAGCCATGCCCCAATACAGGCATCATTTTGGCCTGTTCATAGACAATGGACCAGGTAATGGTTCTGCCGGTCAGGGTTTCACTCTTGCCAACCAGAGCCAGCAGGTCGCCCTTGAAAAGATAGGCGCCAGCAATCATCACCAGTAATGACAGAAAAATCCAATGCACGGAAAACTGGCGTTTATAATAAAAGGCAATCAGTGTTGCCATAAAAAAACCACCCATAAGCAATACAATAGCCGTCATTGAGCGGGAGAAGTACACTAGGGGCATCGCCAGTATGACAATAAACACGAAAGTAGCCAAGGATATTTTTCTGGTTAATAGCTGGATATAGCTGATAACAATAAAAAACACCATAGCCTGTGTTAAGTGATTTTTTTGATAAAAAATGCCTTTCCAGGCGGAAGCGTAATTACCCGGTTCGGATAATGAAATATCCGGGTAAAGATAAATAACACTATAATTGACAATCGCCAATAGTAAGAAAAACCATAATAACCATTGCAGGAACTCGGTAACAGAGAATCGGGTTGCAATCAGCAATGCTATGGCTGCAATCCCTAAAACGCCTATTAAATGGGTGGCAGTAAAATAAAAATCAACGCTCCACAGGAGCGAAACACAGGAAACCCCCAGTAATAACACAAAAAGCCGGCTTTGCTTCAGATATTCAAGCCCCTTGGCGTGATTTAATAAAATTCCGACAAAGCTTAATGAGTAGGTCAGTATGAGCAAACTGATGCCCCTCTGAGAAAGACTGGTACGGCCGAACTCATCCACGGTTTTACCCATAAGTTGAATCCAGCCACTAATTAACAGCAATAACAGAAGTGAATAAATTTTAGATCCGAGAATATGTTTAAACATTGTGTTTTAAATTATCCTTTTCAAGCTATCCCTGATTAAAAGCCAGCACCATTATATTCACAATCGCTTATTTTACCCTAAAAGATGCCATTGTGAAAAGCAAGCATCCATAATCGCATCATCGAAAATACTCAAGAAATCACCTGAATTTCCACTTTTTGGCGTAAGTCACAAAGTGATTGTGAGAAATGACCTATAGTAATGTCTAACCAAACAAAGTAAATTAACAAATACCCAAGCAGCTTAATCAATTATGAGCAGTATAAAATTATTCCCAACCCTGGTGTATATTCTGGCCGATCATGAACACTGATTCTGATCTCATCGTGAACACTTTTACTGTTTTTCCAGAATCAGTGTTCACGATGGTTCAGAATCCTTTCCCACACATTGATATTCAATAACTGCTAACCTTCCTGATTTTTTATTAGGGAATGGTTATACCAACAAAGAGACTATCAATGCGACAATTACGAACAATATTAAGGCTCAGACTGCAAGCCAAACTCAGCCTAAGACAGATGGTAATCCCCCATTTATAAAGCAATTCATAAATAGAGGTTTTGCATAAGTCTTATCCACATATCCATAGGTCTGTCTGTTGGTGAGAACTTCAGGTTTATCTCACTGACAGGCCTGGCCTGTGGGTATGTGGATAAGACGGTTTAAATTGTTTTCTAACAGGCTAAAACCAATTTTTGCCTGGGTGGTACTCCACCGATAGCCGTATGGGGTCGTTCATTATTATAACTCCATTTCCAGCATGTTGCTGTTTCCTGTGCATGCTCTATAGAATTAAA
>JBHNNM010000183.1:0-5372 GCA_048563625.1 Gammaproteobacteria bacterium
TATTTCAACAGGTTTTGTGAGTATTAGCATCTTTCTTCACTCATCAGAGCGGAGAAGAGCCCGTAATTCAGCAACATTTCCTTATAAATCAATACACTATGATTTGTTCAGGGCGGACTATTTAATTGACAGATTAAATAAATACCAGGTTGCCGATAAAATTATTATTGAATTAACAGAAAGTGAAGGCATTGAAAATTACCAGAAGGTATCACGATTTATTAAGGATATAAAAGCCATGGGTTGTCAGATAGCCATAGATGACTTTGGTACCGGTTATTCTAATTTTACCCACCTGATCCATCTGGATGTTGACTATCTAAAAATCGATGGTTCCATTATTCAAAATATTCTAACGGATAAAAACTCTGAAATTGTAGTCCGAACACTGGTTGATTTTGCCGGTCAGCTGAATATTGAAACGATTGCCGAATTTGTGGATTCTAAAGAAATTTATGAAAAAGTAAAACAGCTGGGCATTAATTATACCTAGGGCTATTATTTTGGTAAGCCGGAAGAATCTATAATATAGCCGCTGAGTATCCATTGACTGTGCTTCCTGATGAAGTTTCGGCAGCAAGGAGTACCGGTCAATGGATACGGTATTTGCGTCTAAAAGAGAATTGCTCACGACGACTCAGGCTTCCGGTCTCATATGAGGGAATAACAGTACATCACGTATTGAAGGTGCATCGGTTAACAGCATAACCAGACGGTCAATGCCGATACCTTCACCGGCGGTTGGCGGCATACCATGTTCCAGGGCCACGATATAATCCTCATCAAAATGCATGGCTTCATCATCCCCGGCTTCTTTTTCTTCCACCTGCTTTCTGAAACGTTCAGCCTGATCTTCCGGATCATTTAATTCCGAAAAGCCATTGGCCAGTTCCCGACCGCCCACAAAGAATTCAAAGCGATCTGTAACAAAAGGATCGTTATCACTGCGTCTGGCCAGAGGTGATACCTCGGTTGGATAGGCGGTAATAAAGGTGGGATCCATTAAACGGTGCTCTACAGTTTTTTCAAAAATTTCAATCTGCACCTTGCCCAGACCATAGCTGTCCTTAAGCGGGATCCCCAGAGATTCTGCCACCTGACGGGCCTGCTCTATATCATCCAGCTGGGCTTCGCTTAACTCGGGATTAAAGTGCAGAATAGATTCTTTTACACTCATACGGGTGAATGGCTTACCAAAATCCACCGTCATACCCTGGTATTCAAAAGCGGATTTACCTAAAACCTCACTGGCCAGACCGCGCAGCATTTCTTCAGTGAGATCCATTAAATCCCGGTAATCTGCATAGGCCTGATAAAACTCAATCATGGTAAATTCAGGATTATGCCGGGTAGACAGACCTTCGTTTCTAAAGTTACGGTTAATTTCAAACACCCGTTCAAAACCACCCACTACCAAGCGTTTTAAATACAGCTCAGGAGCAATACGCAGGTATAGCTCCATATCCAGGGCATTATGGTAAGTTGTAAAAGGACGTGCTGTGGCACCGCCGGGGATGGCCTGCATCATAGGTGTTTCCACTTCCATAAAGTCTTTCTGGATCATGAAATTACGGATAAAATTAATGATTTTTGAGCGCAGGATAAACGTCTGTTTGGTCTCATCGTTCATGATCAGATCAATATAACGCTGACGATAACGGGTTTCCTGATCAGATAAGCCCTTAAACTTTTCCGGTAAGGGACGCAGTGACTTGGTCACCAGTTCCAGTTTGTCCACTTTAACCGACAGTTCACCGGTTTTGGTTTTAAACAGTACCCCTTCGGCGCCGATAATATCGCCGATGTCCCATTTTTTAAACTGTTCGTTATAAAAGCCTTCGGGCAATGAGTCGCGCTGGACAAATAACTGAATGGTACCGGACATGTCCTTGATGGTCGCAAAACTGGCCTTGCCCATAATTCTCTGCAGCATCATACGGCCAGCCACGGCAGCACGGATATTTTTTTCCGCCAGTTCTTCCTTAGTATACTGGTCGTATTGAGCATGCAAACTGGCAGCCAGTGAATCCCGACGAAAATGATTGGGGAAGGCATTACCCTGTTCCCTGAGCTGAGCCAGTTTTTCCCGGCGCTTTGCAATCAGCTTGTTCTCATCAGTCATCTTCTCATCAACTATGGCTTGTTCATTTGTTTCAGGTTCGGACATCAACTTATCTCACTTGATAATAACTTATTAGTTTGAATATTATAAATTGGACTTCAGGGAAGCTTCTATAAAGGGCCGTAAATCCCCGTCCAGAACCGCCTGGGTATTGGAGGATTCCACTCCTGTACGCAGATCCTTGATCCTGGACTGATCCAGTACATAGGAACGGATCTGACTGCCCCAGCCAATATCGGACTTATTTTCTTCCTGTTCCTGCTTCTCGGCATTGCGTTTCTGTATTTCCAGTTCATACAGCTTGGCCTTAAGCATTTTCATAGCTGCAGCCTTATTCTTATGCTGGGAACGATCATTCTGACATTGCACCACCACATTGGTAGGCTCATGAGTAATACGAATGGCGGAATCGGTTTTATTAACGTGCTGTCCACCGGCTCCGCTGGCCCGATAGGTATCTATACGCAAGTCTGCCGGATTGATTTCAATATCAATATCATCACTGACTTCCGGATAAGCAAACACCGAAGCAAAGGAAGTATGACGGCGATTGCCGGAATCAAAGGGTGATTTACGTACCAAGCGGTGGACTCCGGTTTCTGTTCTTAACAGGCCAAAGGCATACTCACCGGTAAACTTGATGGTGGCGCCCTTAATACCTGCTACATCCCCGTCGGTCACTTCCAGCACTTCAGTTTTAAAACCTTCTTTTTCACCCCAGCGCAGATACATGCGCAGCAGCATACTCGCCCAGTCCTGTGCCTCGGTACCGCCGGAACCGGCCTGAATATCTATAAAAGCATTATTGGCATCCATTTCTCCGGAAAACATACGCCGGAATTCCAGCTCGGAGACTTCCTTTTCCAGTTCACCCAGTTCATCAATAATGTCCTGAACCGCTTCTTCATCATCTTCTGCCAGAGACATTTCCAGCAGTTCATCAATGTCCGACAGGCCGTTAAACAGCTTGCCCAGACCATTAACAATTTTCTCCAGAGATGCCTTTTTCTGACCTAAGGCCTGGGCATTTTCCGGATTGTCCCAGACTGTAGGTGATTCCAGTTCCAGATTGACTTCTTCCAGCTGTTCCTTGCGGGCATCATAGTCAAAGATACCCCCTAAGCAACTCAGTACGTTTGCGGATGTCGATAATTCTGGATTTCAGGCCTGTTACTTCTATCATAATGACTAAAACACTAATTCGCTTTAAATTGAAAACCCGTTATTTTACACCAGAATCATGGGTTTTCTTAGGCTTTTATCGAACATTTATTCATTTATTTGGAAAAACAGGATTTTTTATTCTTTTTTTTAAATAATCCAGATGAAAATCATAAATTTAGTTCTATAATCTATGACAATACTTTAAAAGATTAAAATCGTTTTATAAAAAACTCGAGGCGTAAAGGAATTATCATGTCATCCACCATCAGTTCATCTTCTGCCAACCCTGATCTTGACTGGAGTCAGTTAAAAGAAACCGTGGTAATGCTTAATCTGGCCATTGCCCAGATCAAACAGTCCATGCATGAAGGCACCTCTTCGGTGGATACCCTGGCTCATTCTTTTACGTCACTGGCAACTAATCTAAGTGAAATTGAGAATACTATTGCGCAGGAAAATATCAAAAATGAATCCTTAAGCAATCTGGTCACAGACTCCAGCGCCAAGGTACATGCCGCTATTATTGCTTTTCAGTTTTACGATAAATTATCCCAACGACTGGATCATGTCAGCCACAGCCTGGATTCCCTGACTAAACTCATTGCTGATCCGGCGGCCTTATATTCCCCACCACAATGGCTGGCGCTGCAGGAAGAAATTCGCAGTAAATATACCATGGAAGAAGAACGTCAGTTATTTGATAAGGTTTTATCAGGCACTCCCATTGATGAAGCACTGGAAGAATTTAATCAGGCGACTCAGAAAAATAACAGCGATGATGATATTGAATTATTTTAATTTGCCGTTTTATAATCCGAAATAAACCCGGCAAAGTTTTTGGCCGATAATGGTTTAGAGCAGTAATACCCCTGGTATTGATCACAACCTATCTTTTTCAGAAACTTAAGTTGCTCCCGTTCTTCTACTCCTTCACAGAGTACCGTGATCCCCAGAATTTTTCTCATGGTAACAATGGTTTCAAGGAATACTGAGTCCGTTTGGGTCTGAAAATCATCAATAAAAATTTTGTCAATCTTTAAAGTATGGATAGGAAATCGTTTTAAATAAGACAGCGATGAATAGCAGGTACCAAAATCATCCAGTGAAATGCTAAAACCCTGGTTACATAATTCTGTTAAGATATTCAGACTTTTACTGGTGTCTTCTATAAACAGTGTTTCCGTAATTTCAATATCCAGTTTTTGCGGATCAAAGTTGTTTTGTTCTATAAGCTGTTTTATATTCTGCGTAAAACCTTCATAAAACAATTGTCTGGCTGATATATTTACAGCAATAGGAATATCACAAATGACCTGGTCTTTCCATGCCATCTGCTGCCGGACGGTCTCCTCTAAAATCCAGTTTCCCAACTCAATAATCAACCCTTCTTTTTCAGCCAGAGGAATAAAATTATTGGGAGCGACCAGGCCGTCCTGTGGGTGATTCCAGCGTATCAGTGCTTCACAGGCTATAATTTTTCCACTCTTCAGGTCTACTTTTGGCTGGTAATATAGTTCAAATTCCTGGTTTTTTATTCCACTCTTTATTTCTCTGGCCTGTTTAATTTCTTTCTGCACAGACTCATAAAGTGCTGAGGTAAAGAAATGATACTGGTTTTTACCATTCTTTTTGGCCTGATACATAGCAATATCAGCCTGTTTCATTAATGTATTCTCATCTTTCCCATCCTTAGGATAAAAGGCCACGCCAATACTACAGCTCGATTCAATAGAGTGAGAGTCAATAATACGGGGTTTCTTTAATTCGTTCTGTATTCGTTCAATGACCTGGGTTAAATCAAGTAGGTTTTTATAACTAAAGTTTAGAGCGACAGCCGACCCTTGAGTGCCCTGTTTCGCTCACACGTTCTTTAACAATTTGTTTGTAACCAGCTGTTTTGAAGTTGTTTTTATAACAAATCTTCAAAACGCCTTAAAACATGCGTATCTGGCGGCTGGAATTTTTGGGACTTACTATCCCACCAGTCCCGAACCCTAACCTGTGAAAAATACCTTATCAGTCCCATTCGTATTCTTCCGGCAGTGATGGGTGTGTTCTTTCGCCAGGGCGTATTATCAATTAAACG